>JAHCBB010000016.1 GCA_019634635.1 Verrucomicrobiia bacterium | reverse complement strand
AACCGGAAATCCGGCCGCCCTCCATCCGCGGCCAACTTCATTGGTGGTTTCGCGCCCTTGGCGGCACTGCCAGAGACGAAGACGCCATATTCGGCTCCGTCCACAGCCAGCCCGTGCTCGCCAGCAAAATTGTCGTCCGCGTCAGCGGCGCGAACGACGGAAACGGCAGCTCCCCGCAAAAGGCCGAGATCAACACCCTCCCCCACAAGCGAGGTGGAGAAGCCAGCCCCAAGTGGGCCTTCAAACCCGGCACCACCTTCGACCTCCATCTCCTTGAGCGCCTAGGCGGCCTCACTGATGACCAGCGCCAGACCTGTCGCCGCACCTTGGAAGCCTGGCTTCTCGCGGGCACGTTGGGGCTGCGCGCCACCCGCGCCGGTGGCAGCTTCATCTGGCATTCTTTGGCGGACGACGGAATCCCAATGCCTGGCGACGTACCCGCCTATTCCGATCGCTTGACCGCGGTATTTAACGGCGCGCCGCTGCGGGTGATGCTGTTGAAGAAGTCCTTTTCCAATGCTGAAGCCGCGCGCCACTGCGTCTCCGACACCCTCGGCGGACGCGATTACCCGCAGGACACCAACCACCTCGCCCGCCTGCGAGACCCGCTCGGAAGGGTTTTCGGCGGGCGCAAAACCTCCCCCCTCCGCTTCCGGATCGTCAAACTGGGCTCTGGCTTTCACATCGTCGCGACATGGGACGACCGGAGCGCTGTCACCGGCAATCAACCGGGTGACCTGAAAGGCATCATTGATCTCCTCGCCAATCGGGAAAAGCCCGTCGGCGATGCCCTTCGAGATATCTGCGTATAAAATCTCTCTCCCCCTTCCCCACCGAGAGTTTCGTTGACGCACACGCCCGCAACCTTGCATCTGCCCCATGATCCGCGATGGATCAGACAGATCAGCCAGACCCGCTCCATCCGCCCCCATCACCCAGGCGCAAAGCGCCCCCGGCCGTCCGGCGGCTGCCGTAATATCGCCGGCTTCCAATCCGCCACCCTTCGGAGCGTCCAGCCAGGGCGCTTCGGTCGGCTCCGGCAGGCTCTGTGTCCGCGATGAATCGTTGGGGAGTTGGTTCAGATCAACGACTCCCTCCGCCCCTCGGGGTCACCGCACAGGCACTCCGCGTCCTTCGTCTCGTTGGTCTCCTTTCCCGCCGATCTCCGCTGCATTGGTCGCGGGTGCACGGCACAGAAGGGGCTTCGCAGTTGACAGGCACTGACCGGTTTTCCGCACGCGACTCGTGAAACAGGGAATCATTGGCCAGCTTGGCCGACCAGGATCACTGCGATCCTGCACGAGGCCAAACCCACCTCCTGAAAATCGTCAAGACCGGCGTGGACCAGTGAGAAACGGTCCTTCCCGGTCGCGACCGCCAACGCGTGTTTTACGCTATTGGCAAAATGGCCAAGATGGCCAAGTGAACTCCTTCAGCATTGCCACCGCCAAAAATCAGCTCAGCCGCCTCCTCCAGCGGGTTCGGCGTGGAGAGTCCATCCTGATCACGGATCGGAACCATCCGGTCGCCCGGTTTCAGCCCGTCACCGAAGGAGATTCCTCCCTGGAACGGTTGCAGGCGGATGGTGTGCTCAACCCACCCGCTGGCCCGGCACTCAACGCGCGCGCCCTTCTGTCCGGGCAGCGTCCACGATGGACGGCCCGGCAGTCGCTCACTTCTGCAGTCCTGGCGGAGAGGGCGCAGGGGCGATGACGTTCTGGGACAGTTCAGCCTTGGTGGCCCTCCTGGTCGAGGAACCGGATTCCCTGAGACGTGGCGACCAACTCAGGGCGGATCCCACCGCCGCCGTGTGGCGGGGCACCGCCGTCGAATGTGATTCCGCCATCCAGCGACGCTTGCGGGAGGGTGCGCTCTCCCGGGCGGAGGCGCGAGGTGCCCATAAGCGCCTCGGGCAGTTGGCGGGGGTCTGGCATGAGGTGACCCCGACACTGGCCGTCCGCTCGTTGGCGATCCGGCTGCTGCGAACCCACGCCCTTCGGGCGGCGGAGGCTGAAAACCTCATGGCGATTTCCCAATGATGGAATCCGCCGCCGTCAATCCGGGGAACTGCCCGGACTTTGGCTTTCCCCGGGTGTGGAACCTGGTGGACGCATCGTGACCGTACCGGATCTCGTCCTCCTCGTTTCCCTCGGCACGGTGCCGGCGATCGTCCCGGAGGTGTTTCTCCTCCCCGGGTTGCAGGAGAGGTGCACCATGGCAGACGTCTGCCTCGCCTAGCCCGGATATTTCACACGCTTTCTGCTGCGGCTGGCTGCAAGCCCGTCTGGCGGCGTTGGCCTCGCGTTCCTCACCGGACAGTATGTCCCCATACAGCCCGGCTCGGAATCGCTTCGGCAGCATTGCCACACGAGCTCGAGCTTTCGCTGCGCCTCGCGACGAAAGCGTGTGAAATATCCGGGCTAGACCTCTGACGTACCCCCCCTGATTGACTCCAAATCGCCATGCTGGCAATTTGCCATCATGATCAAGACACAAGTCCAGATTCCTGATGAGCTTTTTGCCCAAGCCAAGGCGGTCGCTGCCGCCAAGGAATGGTCGATTGCCGAAATCGTTCGCCGAGGATTGGAGCAGATGGTTGACCGGCACGTCCGGGCCGGTTCGTCCACGCCCCCTTCCGGCAGTTGGCGGCTCCCCGAACCCGTGGATCTCGGGTTGATGAGCGACCCGTTCTCGGATCCGGATTGGCGTGAGGAAGTCAACCTGGGTTCCGGCGCGGCACGGTTCATCGCAAGCCAGCTGCGGGAACAGGCGGCGCGATACGAGGAGGGAGCATGATCAGTTGCGACACCAACATCCTGTTCATCGCCCTAGAGTCCAGCCGCCCTCACCACAGTCACGCCCGCGCTTTTCTCGAATCGCTCGCGGACAACGCCGAGTTTGCGCTTTGCGATTTGTCCCTGCTCGAACTGTACGTGCTGCTGCGGAATCCGGCCACCGCGCGACGTCCTCCCGCGGCCCGGAGGCCGTCGCCTTGATTCAGGGCCTCCGGATCAATCCCCGTTGGGACGTGGTGGACTATCCGGGGCCATCGGCAGGCCTCATGGATGATCTTTGGCGCGTCTCAGCCGCGGCAGATTTCGCCCGTCGTCGGGTGTTCGATGCCCGCCTGGCGCTCACCCTGCGGCACCACGGAGTCACGGAGTTCGCGACGACCAATGTGAAGGACTTCAAGGACTTTGGCTTCTCCCAAGTGTGGAACCCATTGGAGGCATCATGACCCCGCCGCAACCCGTCCTCCTCGTGTCCCTCGGCACGTCGCCGGCGATCGTCCCGGAGGCATTCCTCCTCCCCGGCGCCCGCTTTGCGTCCGTACACGTGCTGACCACCGAGCGGCCGACAATCGGGACGATCCAAGGCTTCTTCCGCGATCAGGCGCCCGACGTTCCACTGACCATCACGCGCGTTGCGGGCTTCCACGACTTCACCGGGGAGGAGGATCACTTCCGCTTCGAGGAGGTTCTCTACCGCTGGATCCTGGAGTCCGGAATTCCCCCCGAACAGCGCTTCCTGTGCCTGTCGGGAGGATTCAAGACGATGTCGGCGTCCATGCAACGGGCGGCCACCATGCTCGGCGCAGCGGAGGTCTTCCACGTGCTGGCCGACCGATGCTGCACGGACGACGCCACCGGCAAAGCGGTGGAACCCCGCACCTCGGAGGAGGTGATCAGCGCCCGCGATGCAGGGCATCTCCACTACATCCGGCTGGGCGCAGAGGTTGGCTGGCCCCAACTGCGCCGGGTGCCTCCCGGCGAGTACCCGCTGGACGTGGTCCGCGCGGCGGATGGCGAACGCTGGGTGCGCGCGGCCGACGATGCATTCCGCCGGCGGCTTCAGGACCTGACGGAGCGGTCCCACCGCATCGCGCAGAGCTGGGACCGCATGGCGGCCCTGCCGTTTGCAGAACTCGCCACGTGGTCGCAGGGGGATCTTGAATGGCTCAACGAACCGATGGATCCGGCGGCCGACAACGACAGCGCCTGGCTGGCTGCGCTGCCCAAGGTGGAGCTGCATTGCCACCTCGGCGGATTCGCCACGCACGGGGACCTTCTGCTCGAGGTCCGCGCTGCTGCTGCAGACCCTGCCGCGCTCCCCGCCCTGGACGAACCCCCATGGCCCAGAGGCTGGCCGTTGCCCGCCGACGTGACCGGGCTCCCCAGCTACATGAAGCTGGGGGATGCCGGGGGACGCGCGGTCCTGCGGGATCCCGGATGCCTCCGCCGGCATTGTGAACTGCTCTACCGGCACCTGCAGGACCAACACGTGCGGTACGCGGAAATCCGGTGCTCGCCCGGGAATTACGCCGGCCCCGGCCGCTCGCCGTGGTCCGTCCTTGGCGAGATCCGCGAGGCCTTTGACGCCTGCACCGCAATGGCTGTCCTGGAAGGCGCCCCGACGTGCCGGGTGAACCTTCTCATCATCGGCACGCGACGCGAGCGGGGCGATTATCGCTCGGAGATTTCCCGTCACCTCGCGCTCGCCGTCTCGGCGGCCAGCCACTGGACGGATCCCGAACGATGCCGCGTGGTGGGGGTGGACCTCGCAGGATTCGAGGATCCGGAGACCCGGGCCCACTATTTTCGCGAGGAGTTCGTGGCCGCGCACCGGTGCGGACTGGCCTTGACGGTGCACGCCGGGGAGAACGACGACGCCGAAGGCATCTGGCGCGCCGTGTTTGACCTCAGCGCCCGGCGCCTCGGTCACGCGCTCCATCTCCTGGATTCGCCGGACCTCCTGCGGTCGGTCGCCGACCGGGGCGTGGTGGTGGAGATGTGCCCCTATGCCAACACCCAGATCCGCGGCTTCCAACCGGTCAACGGAGCCGCGCAATACCCGCTCCTCGACTACCTCCGGCGCGGCGTGAGGGTCACCGTGAACACCGACAACATCGGAATTTCGGCCGCGTCGCTGACGGACAATCTCCGGCTCGCCGCGCGGCTGTGTCCCGGCCTGACCCGCCTCGAGATCCTCCAGATGCAGCGCCACGCCATCGAGGGTGCCTTCACGTCCACGGACGAGCGCGCCCGCCTTTCGGGTGAACTGGGCCGGTCCATCCCCACGCCATGACCCCGGAATCCGTCCTTTGTTCCCGGGCCTGCGATCTGCCCGAAGCCTGGCGGCCGGAGACGCTGTCGCTTCCGCTGACGGAGGAGCAGATCCGGGCGGTCCTCGCCCCGCTGCCCCCGGTGTGGATTTCGCGGCAGGAGGCGGAGCACGACGAGCGATACCTCCAGTGGATCCCCTACCTGCTGCTGCGTGATGCGCGACGGCGGCTCGCTGCGTACCCGCGGCAGGGCGCCGACACCCGTCTCCATGGACGCTGGTCGCTCGGGGTCGGAGGCCACATCAATCCGGTGGACGCCGCGGACGCCGCGGACGCCGCATCCGATGGTGGATCCGCATGGACCGGTCTCCTGCAGCGCGGCCTCCGGCGCGAACTCAGCGAGGAATTCCCCGGCGCGGTGTCCGGAGTCACCCGCTTTCTGGGCCTCATCCACGAGCGCCACAGCGCTGTTGGGAGGGTCCACATCGGCGCCGTGTACCTGCATGAACTCTCCGGCGATCCGGGCGAACCCGGGACGGAACTGGCGGGATTGCGGTGGGTGGCTCCCGGAGAACTGGGAGGCGCCGAGTGGCCGTGGAACCGGCTGGAACTCTGGTCGCAGCTCGCATTGGCGCTCATGCCGCGGAGCGCGTGACCGCGACGAGTCTTGTCTCGTGGCAACAATGGGCCTACACAAACTCCATGAGCAAGACAGCGACAATCCGCACCCGCATTGAGCCCGGACTCAAGAAAGAGGTTGAAGAGATCCTCGCCCAACTGGGACTGACGGCCTCCGAAACGGTGCATCTGCTCTACCGGCAGATCCAACTGAAACGCGGTCTGCCCTTTGAACTGCGGATTCCCAACGCTCTCACCACGCGCACCCTCGACGCCAGCAGGACGGGCCGGAATGTGAGGCGGTTTGCCAGCAAGCAGCAACTCTTTGCCGACCTGGGCATGTGAGAACCTTCAGCCGCACCAGCCAGTTCGAGGAGGACGTCAAACATGTGTCCAAGCGGGTCAAGAACCTGGCGCGGCTCAAAGCGGTCATGGAATTGCTGATCGCAGGTCGTTCATTAACCGTGCATCTCAAGGATCACCCGCTACGGGGCGAATTTGCGGGAAGCCGGGACTGCCATGTCGAGGCGGATTGTTTCTCGGATCAAAACGTTCAACCTCTGAATTGCCGCGAAGATTCGGGCCTCCCGGAAAACGGGGGACATCCCGGCCCGACGAGACATTCTTAGTTCAACGGACAGCGCGATCTCACCTCCCTCATGCTCCGCATGCCTCCAACCCTCATCCAACTCATCAGCGAACAGACCATGCCCAATCTCCTGCCCGTGCTGCGCCTAAGACCGCAGCGGTTGGTGCATCTGGTCACGCCACGAACCGCCAGTCGTTCTGCCTTTGTCCTCGAGGCTGCTCGTCAGGCCGGTCTTTCCGTGACCCTCGAGACGGTGTCGCTGTCCCCGATGCCGACGATAGCCGAAACCCAAGGTGCCACCCGGGATGCCATCCAAGGTTGCCTCGACCGGAAAGAGACTCCCGTCGTCAACTTCACCGGTGGTACCAAGTTGATGTCCATCGGCGCCTATGCCGCCGCCCTGGAATTCGAGGTTAAGGCCATGTCACTCTACACCGACACCGAGGACGCCTGCTTCGTGGACGGCGGTACCGGGGACGGTTTGGCGGCCCACCTGGATGACGATTTCAGTTTCACGCCGCTTCGATCCGTCCTGACTGTCAATACAATTGCGGTCGCCAACGGATGTGAGCGGGTCACTGGGGGACGCGATTGGAAGCCGTTTATGCCGCTCGCGGAACACCTGTTCAACAACGAGTCCGAGGCATCCGATGTGCACGAAGCGATCTTGGGAACCAAGGGGCTATTTCCGGGGGGCCGCGAGCCGAGGTCTCCAGGAGACTGGCTCCGAGTCCTTGATGTGGACTTTGCGCTTCCGACGGAGGTGGCCCGACTGGCCGCCGATTGCGGTCTCGTTCGCACCTCTGCAGCGGGTGCCTGCCGGCTACCCGACGTGACTCGCAACGATCTTCAGGCGCTCGACGACGCGCACACACGCAACGAATATGTCCCAGATTTCAACCGGCGACGGATCGCCGCGACGAATCCTGTGCAGCAAGCGGCAAGCTTTCTCACGGGCGTGTGGTGGGAAGTCATCGTGATGAATGCTGCGGAGCGAAGCGGACAATTCCGCGACCTCCGGTGGTCCGCACAGGTGGGCCAACGGGACGGCGCTGATTTGGAGGAGGACATCCTCGGCGTGGATGGGGTGCAGGCGTTGTGCATTTCGTGCAAACGGGGTGGTGAAAAGGCTCGACTGTTGCCCCACCTGGAGGAATTGAGTGCGCGCGCCCACCGGCTCGGCGGCAACTTCACCCGGCGCTTCCTGGCCATCTTGAGGCCGTTGAAAGGCAGACTGGCAGACAATCTCAATCACAGAGCTCGCGAACTCCGTATTCGTATTCTGACACCGGACGATCTATCGAAGCCGGATGTCTTCGTCCCCACCAACTTCTGATCCGACGCCAACTTCCCCAACTGCTTGCGAAGGTTTTTCATGAACGCCCGAGGATGAGGCGGAGAATGCGACTGTGGTCGGGCCACCCACGTCCGCCCACGTCCGCAGGCTGGGCATCCGGAGGGAATCCGGTACAACGGACGCGTGAACGACACGCCCATCACGTGCCCGAAGTGCGGCGCGGAAATCCCGCTCACCGAGGCGGTCTCCCGCCACCTGCGCGAGCAGCTTCAGGCCGGGTTCGAGCGGCAGCGCGCGGATCTGCAGTCCGCACTCCAGGGCGAAACCCTGGAGCTGACCCTGGAGTCCGGCCTCCGCGCCGCCTTCCTCTTCGATGACATCGTCGAGGTGAAGAAAGGACAGCACGGCGCCGATCTCATCCAGCGGGTGCGCAACGGCAACGGCTTTGACTGCGGCCTGATTCTCTGGGAGGCCAAGCGGGCCAAGAACTGGTCGGCGGACTGGCCGGAAAAACTCAAGGCCGACCAGCGGCAGGCGGGCGCCGACCTGGCGGTCATCGCGACCACCTGCCCGCCCGACGGCATGCGCGGGTTGGGTCCCGTAGACGGCGTTTGGGTGTGTGAACCTTCCTTCGCTGCCGCCGTGGCCGCAGCGCTTCGCCAGGGCCTGATCCAAACCGCAGCCCAGCGGGTCCAGCAGGCCAACCGCGCGGACAAGGCCCAGGTGCTCCATGATCACCTGCGCGGCGTCGGTTTCCGCCAGCATGTCGAGGCCGTCGTGGAATCCTTCCTCGCGCTTCGCGAGCAACTCGACGCGGAACAGCGGGCCTTCGCCAGGCAATGGAAGGAACGGAAACAACAGGTGCGAAAAGCCATCACTCACACCGCCATGCTGTACGGAGCCATCCAGGGTATCGCCGGGCGCGAGGCCCTGCGGGAAATCCGCACGCTCGCCCAGCCCGATGCGACCGGCTCGGTCACCGGGTCCGCGACGTGACGGGACGTCTCAAGCCACCCCAATTCCGGCAAATCCCCGTACGTTGCCTCCATGCCGTCCATCACTCCGACGCCCGACAATCTCACGCCGGTCCTCCACGAGGTTTTCCGCCAGGTCTGCGCCGCCCTGCCACCCGAACTCTCCGGTCGCCTCAAGCCGGGACGCCGCGTCACCCGGCACGGGACACGAAACACCGTCCTCCTCTCCGGAATCTGGGATCGCCACCTCAAAAGCGGTGTCGTGGATCCCAGGTACTTCAAGTACGAGCATGTGTACGACCCGGATCATGCCTATGGCGAGGGGGCCGACTGGCACGTGCAGTTCTACCTGAACCCAAACCGGATCTACCAGCATCCGGATGAGGTGCTCGCGAAGCTCGAGCCCGCCCTCGCGTCGGTGACGCTTCCGGGCTTCGAATTCCTTCGAAAGCCGAACTGGATCGGGGTCATCCACCGATTCGACCTGGCCTACGAGCCGGATGCCCTCGTCCGCTACCTGGTACCGCGCTACGTCGCGCTCATCCGGGCGATTCATCCGGTGCTGATCGCGATCCTGGACGCCTTTGACGGGTCGCTGGGCCCGGAGGATCGCGCGCGGGTCATCGCAGGTCGGGAGCCCCTCCGGGCCCGCAATGCGGCCGGTGGCGAAGGTGCCTCCGTTTTCTCGAGGGCGATCGCCTCCTCCCTGCGGGCGCGAGTCCTGGTGGCGTATGGCCATCGGTGCGCCCGCTGCGGAACGATGGAGGCAGCGGCCGGGAGTCCGTTGGAAATTGACCACGCACTTCCGGTTCGGGACGGGGGATTGACCAAGCCCGACAACCTCCAGCCGCTGTGTCGGCCGTGCCATCAATGGAAGGGTCTTCGGACCATCCGTTTTCCACCACCTTCACACTGACCCAGATTCTCTCATGAAGCCTGCCCGCAAAACCACACAGCCCGCAAAGTCCCGGAACCACCCACCGGTCCCGACCATTCCCTCTCCAATGGTTCCCAGCGGACGGGATGAGCCCGATCCCGTGCTCCTGGCCGTGACCGGCATGTCTCCAGCCGTGCTGACCGAAACCATCTGGGCGCTCGCCCACGAATCGCCGCCGGTGCTGCCATCCCGGGTAATCGTCGTCACAACGTCGGAGGGACGCCGCGAACTCGAGCGCCAGCTCTTTGAGCCCGATCCCGTGCTGGGGTGTCCGCCCTGGGAGGCGCTGCGAAAGGCACTGGCCGCGCTGGGGAACGACGTTTCGGACCGGCCGCGGTTTGGAACCACCGGCACGGACATCCGCGTCATCACCGCCGTTGCGGAGAGCACCGGCCGTTCGGTGGAGCTGCCCGACCTGCGCCACCCCGCCGACAACGCCGCGGCGGCGGACTTCCTCCTGGATCAGGTGCGTGCACTGGTCGAGAACCCCGACTGCCGTCTGATTGCCTCGCTCGCGGGGGGCCGCAAGACGATGGGAGCCCTGCTCTACGCCTGCCTGACCCTGGCCGGACGCGAGACCGACCGGCTGACCCACGTGCTCGTGAATAGTCCGTTCGACGCTCTGCGTGGCTTCTGGTTTCCGGGACAGGACAGCCCGCCCCTCACGGACCGCGAGGGAAAGCTCCACGACCCCCGGGAGGCCCGGGTCGAACTGGCCGATGTGCCGTTCGTCCCGCTGCGCAACCTCTTCCAGCGCGACCTGGGACGGAAGGCGGGCTCTTTCAATCGCCTCGTCGAGGATTGCCGCGAACAGGTCCGCCGCACCACCGGCGAGGGATTGCGCCTGACCGTCGAACAGTCCCGCTGCGAGCTGGAGGTCAATGGGATCCGCGTGCGGACCGCGCCGCTCGAACACCTCGTGCTGCTTTTCCTCGCCACACGCGCCCGTCGCGGCGATTCCGCGCTGCCCGCCTACAAGGACGGCGTCAAGCCACTGAACGAATTCAGGGACCAGCTCCGCCAGAACGCGCCGCCACGCCAGCTCGCCGACTGGCGTCACGGAGGGGCGCTGCGCTCCAAGTTCGAGGATGACCAGGAAGTTCGCCGGGCCATCTCCTCGCTCGGGCGGAAGCTTCGGACCGCCGGCGGCGGCGCCGCACGACTGGCCGACTGCCTGCCCGAGAAGGGACGCTTCTCGCTGGCGATCCCTGCCAGCCTGATCCACCTCGCATGAAGCCGTTCTGCGATCCAAGGCACGGAGCCGAACTGCCGGATGGGAGCGGATCCAACGGATTTTGCGCTCCCCACGTCTCCGGACGTCCCATCACTGGGCGTGGAAAGCCCGCATGCCAAAGTAACGCCGCCCAAGCACCCGTCGGAGGCAGCCGATGGGAATCACGACATCGCTTGCAGAGACCAGGGGCGATGATTCCGAGATTCCCACCGACTGCCTCCGACGACCCCTTCCGGGTGAATGCTGATTTGCGCCCCAGCAAAGCCGGGCATCCCAGACCCTGACCCGTTTCAGCCACACCTTCACAAGCCCATCACCATGCCCACCGCCGCGATTCTCAACCCTGAAGCCCGCGTCCGTCTCCACACTGAACATCTGGAGGTCATCGGACGCGACGAGGGCAGTCCCGACGCCGACACCCTGCTCAGGGAAATCCCCCTGCGGGATCTCGACCGGCTGATCCTTGCCGAGTCGGTGCAGATCACCTCGCAGGCGGTCGGCGCGGTGTTGAAGCGGGAGATCCCGCTGGTATGGCTGGGCGGCTCCGGCCAGTTCCTCGGCGGATTCCTGCCCGCCAGTCCGGCGCACGGACGCGCCCGCCTCGGACAGTACCAGCGCACCCTCGAGCCGGCGTTCTGCCTGCAGATCGCGGGCCGGATCGTCGCCGCCAAGGTGTACAACCAGCGGCGCATCCTCCAGCGGCTGCACTCCAATCGCGAGACACCCGCCGATCCGGAGATCCAGCAAACCCTCGACTGGCTGGAAAGCCTGCTGGCCCAACTGGCGCGGGCCAGCGACATCCCGGAGCTGATGGGCTGGGAGGGCACCGCCGCCGCCCGGTACTTCCAGGGATGGGCACGCTTTCTGCCCGAGGCCTTCCCCTTTGAACGCCGGAGCACCCGGCCCCCGCACAACGCGGTCAACGCCTGCATCTCCTTTGGGTCCACCCTGCTGTACAACGAGGTTGTTGCGGCCTGTCACGCCCACGGTCTTGACCCGTCGCTGGGATGCCTCCATGCCACCGAGGATGGCCGCTGGAGCCTGGCCCTCGATCTCATGGAGCCCTTCCGCCCGTGCTTCGTCGAGGCCCTGGCCCTGGACTGCTTCAGCCACCAGATCCTGAACGCAAAGCATTTCGAACCGCGGAACGGCGGCTGCTATCTCAACGACGACGGCCGCCGGAAATTCATCCTCCAATACGAACGCCGGATGGAGCGCCAGTTCCTGAGCGAACACACCGGACACCGCACCACCCTGCGTCAGCAACTGGACCAGCAAGCGGTGCTGTTCAAGGCGGCAATCGAGGAACCCGCCCGGTTTGAGCCCTTCCTCATGAACTGACCGGGCCATGACGCTGTTCGACGACTGGTGGTTCGACGCCTTCCCCGCCGTCCCGTACACCACCAAACCCCCGGGACCCCGAGAAATGCTGTACCTGGTTGCCTACGACATCTGTGAACCCAAGCGCCTTCAACGGGTCGCGGGCGTGTGCGAGGACCACGGCGTACGGGTGCAGTACAGCCTGTTCGAATGCCGGCTGGAGGCCGACGAATTCCAGCGGTTCTGGCAGGCGCTCCTCAAGGAGATTGATCCGTCCGAAGACCGCCTGGTCGCGTACCCACTGGACAGCCGCTGTTCACGCGAAACCCGGACTGCCGGCACGATGGTCTGTTCGGAGAAGATGGTCTGCTATCTGGTATAGCGCCTACCCGATGACGCGATCCCGGCAGGAACCATACCCGAAGCCGACCACTCCCGAACTCGGTTCCAGGTCGGCACCTCCGGACCCCCGAAATGCATGGGCTCCCGACCGGCCAGCGCAACCCCCTCAACCTCAGTCACTTTTCACCATTCAAAACCACTCTGAGCTTCGAATTCCCCGTCTCCAGAAAACCCAGCAACCCCCCTCCCGACCGAACGTCCCCTTGCCCTCCTCAGCATCAGGAGGTTACGGTGCCAGGGTCCGAAGAGGACTGAGAGCCGAAAGGCAATGAAGACATGTGTAAGGTTGTGTTGACGTTTGGTTTGAGTGGCAGCGTCCGAAGAGGACTGAGAGCCGAAAGGCAATGAAGACTTGGATGTGGCGCCGTATTTCATCACCACCTCGGACCGTGTCCGAAGAGGACTGAGAGCCGAAAGGCAATGAAGACCCAGATTGCGGGCAGTCTGTTCTGCACTAAAAGCAGACAGTCCGAAGAGGACTGAGAGCCGAAAGGCAATGAAGACATTGGCGCCGTCGTTGTAACTTCGTTGGAATTGGCCATGTCCGAAGAGGACTGAGAGCCGAAAGGCAATGAAGACAACACCACGTGGTAGGGCAAGTGCTTGCCCGGTGTCACGGTCCGAAGAGGACTGAGAGCCGAAAGGCAATGAAGACTCAACGATCGCGCTCACGCCGCCACCTCCTCTTGGCGGGTCCGAAGAGGACTGAGAGCCGAAAGGCAATGAAGACACGTAGCCTGCCACTACAGTCCCGCCCGCATCAATGCGGTCCGAAGAGGACTGAGAGCCGAAAGGCAATGAAGACACAGCGTCCGTGAGGACTGCGATCCTGACCGGGGCGCCTGTCCGAAGAGGACTGAGAGCCGAAAGGCAATGAAGACGTGTCCGTCCAAATAGACCCGATGGCCTGCCTGAAGGTTGTCCGAAGAGGACTGAGAGCCGAAAGGCAATGAAGACAATCCGGCATCAGACAGGAACCCATGGGTGCAAACGCACGTCCGAAGAGGACTGAGAGCCGAAAGGCAATGAAGACCGGGAGGTTTGTCACAGTTCAAACCGGTTGATCATGTCCGAAGAGGACTGAGAGCCGAAAGGCAATGAAGACTCCCGCCCGCATCCACACGGACGGCAACGACGAGACCTTGTCCGAAGAGGACTGAGAGCCGAAAGGCAATGAAGACAGGACATACCGGACACCTCGTCCGGAGAGAGAAACTCCAGTCCGAAGAGGACTGAGAGCCGAAAGGCAATGAAGACGTCGCGACAGATAGGGTTGGTTGATCCGCGCCGGGGACTGTCCGAAGAGGACTGAGAGCCGAAAGGCAATGAAGACCGTCGTAGCCCCAGCCGCGTTGCGGACTGACACGAGCAGGTCCGAAGAGGACTGAGAGCCGAAAGGCAATGAAGACGCGCACCAAGCGCCAGCCATTCCGTCCAACGCACACAGGTCCGAAGAGGACTGAGAGCCGAAAGGCAATGAAGACCGCGGGTTCCCGAAGGAACTTCACCCTCCCAGCAAGGCCGTCCGAAGAGGACTGAGAGCCGAAAGGCAATGAAGACTAGGGTAACGTTGCGGGAGTTCACGCCCACAACCGTAAGTCCGAAGAGGACTGAGAGCCGAAAGGCAATGAAGACCGCTTTCGCGGGCGGAGGGGTCTTCGCCCCTCCCTTGTTGTCCGAAGAGGACTGAGAGCCGAAAGGCAATGAAGACTCGCGAAACCAACGGACCTGGTCACGGAGTCCGCCACGGTCCGAAGAGGACTGAGAGCCGAAAGGCAATGAAGACCAGGCGCCACGTAGGCGCCTACCGCACGTCCCCACTCAGTCCGAAGAGGACTGAGAGCCGAAAGGCAATGAAGACGGGGTGCTCGCGACGATGGTCTGCACGAGTTCGGCCTGTCCGAAGAGGACTGAGAGCCGAAAGGCAATGAAGACCTTGGACAGAAGCGGCACGATACGGGCATACGCCGCGAGGTCCGAAGAGGACTGAGAGCCGAAAGGCAATGAAGACCGGCCACGTAATCCTCAAGGGCCTGCCGAACAATGTCGGGTCCGAAGAGGACTGAGAGCCGAAAGGCAATGAAGACTCGCCCCACGGCTCGATGCCACTCGACGACGGCGAACTGTCCGAAGAGGACTGAGAGCCGAAAGGCAATGAAGACGTTGGTTCCGAACCCGATGGTCCGGGTCACGGAGTCCGTCCGAAGAGGACTGAGAGCCGAAAGGCAATGAAGACTGGCATCAGCGCCGACAAAGCGTCGAACAGCTTGTCCGGTCCGAAGAGGACTGAGAGCCGAAAGGCAATGAAGACGCCATGTCAACGATCGCGCTCACGCCGCCACCTCCTGCGTCCGAAGAGGACTGAGAGCCGAAAGGCAATGAAGACTTTTTTGGTTTTTGACTTCATGGTGTAAGCCGGTTCTCGTCCGAAGAGGACTGAGAGCCGAAAGGCAATGAAGACGTTGCGGTCGGAACGCCAATGTAGGACGGGAGGCTCATTGTCCGAAGAGGACTGAGAGCCGAAAGGCAATGAAGACGATGGCGGAATGCCTCGAAGCGTCCGCCCGTTGCGGTCGGGTCCGAAGAGGACTGAGAGCCGAAAGGCAATGAAGACACCTCCGCCCCCAACGGGAGCCTGAATGGGACGCCACGGTCCGAAGAGGACTGAGAGCCGAAAGGCAATGAAGACCCCGGCGCATCGTCAGCGGATTGTCCGCGACACACGGGTCCGAAGAGGACTGAGAGCCGAAAGGCAATGAAGACATTAGGAGCCTCATGGCTCCTTCACCGGGTCCAATACACCGTCCGAAGAGGACTGAGAGCCGAAAGGCAATGAAGACCAGCCACCCACCGCGGCCGCCCCGTGCAGGGGTAATGTCCGAAGAGGACTGAGAGCCGAAAGGCAATGAAGACCCGGAGTTGTTGCCGCCGACCGGACAGAACGGAGAGGCCACGGCATTCCGCGTCGTCAAGGCGGGGGCCCGCGAGTGCCGGGTCCCCTCCTGCGAGGATCGCGCCCGCCATGGCGATCCGCGGGGCTGGGCCAGGAGTTTCACCGGATGCATCCGTGCGTTCTCGGAGCCCGTCGTCACGACCGGCGTCCTGAACACGCCAGACCGGCCAAAACTGGTCGGGAGCTATACGAACGGACGGGTGAATCGCAGGGACAGGATCTGACGGCGATTGTCTCGGCAGACCATGCGGGGTACCTTCCCGTCATGCGTCCCCGCCGCTCCACCGCGGTTCGGAGTCTCCGGCTTTCCATGCTCCCCATGGTCGCCGGTTTGCTTGGCTTGAGTGCCACGGCCGCCGCCGTGGACTACAACCGAGACATCCGTCCGCTCCTGTCCGACCGCTGCTATGCGTGCCACGGGCCCGACGAACCGAAGCGGAAGGCCGGACTGCGCCTCGACCGCCGTGAAGACGCCTTTCGCGCGCTCAAGTCAGGGCACCCGGCCATCGTCCCCGGGGAGCCCGGACACAGCCCGGTGGTGGTCCGGATCCGGTCGGCGGATCCCGACGAGATCATGCCGCCTCCGGAGACGGGCAAGCCGCTTTCCGAATCCCAGCGTGCGCTGATCGAGCAGTGGGTGGCCGAGGGCGCCCCGTGGCAGGACCATTGGGCGTTCCTCCCGCCCCGGCGGCCGGCACTCCCGCCGGTGACCGACGTCCGATGGCCACGCAACGAACTGGATTTCTTCGTGCTGTCCCGGCTTGAGGCGGCGGGCCTCTCCCCCAACCCCGAGGCGGACCGCGTGACGTTGCTGCGGCGGGCGACCCTTGACCTGACCGGGCTGCCGCCGTCCATCGAGGCGGTGGACCGTTTTCTTGCCGACCAGGGACCCGAGGCCTACGAACGCGCGGTGGACCGGCTGCTTGAAATGCCACAGTACGGCGAGCGGATGGCGGCCCATTGGATGGACCTCGCGCGGTTTGCCGACACCAGCGGCTATCACTTTGACGGCGTGCGCTTCATGTGGCTGTGGCGCGACTGGGTGATCCAGTCCTTCAATGACAATCGGCCCTACGACCAGTTCACCGTGGAACAGCTTGCCGGCGATCTCCTGCCCAACGCCACGCGGTCCCAGCGCGTCGCGACCGGGTTCGTGAGGAACAACATGACCAATGACGAGGGCGGCGCGGATCCCGACGAGTATCTCAACAAGTACGTCGTGGACCGCGTCAATACGCTGGGTGCGGTCTGGCTGGGCATGACCGTGGGGTGCACCGAGTGCCACGATCACAAGTACGACCCCATGAGCACCCGGGAGTTCTACCAGTTGTACGCCTTCTTCCACAACGTGCCGGAAAAGGGACTGGATCGGATCCGCACCGACAATCCCCCGCCCCGGCTCCCCGTACCCACAACCGAACAGGCACTGCAGCTGGTCGAGGCCGAATTCACGCTGCGGGATGCGGAGAAGACACTGCAGGACCGCACCAACGAGCTGGGCGAGACCCAGGAAAAATGGGAGCGCGAGATGGTGGAACGTCCGCCCGCCGGGGCCGTGCCCCTCACGCGCATCCGCCACCTGCCGCTGGATGGCGACCTGAGGTTCCAGGAGACGGAGGACATTGAGGGGACGTCGGATAGCGGTCCGGAGGCCGGCCCCCAGACCCCGGCATCGGGCACCGGGGTGTTCCGGGTGGACTCCGGACCGGAATTCGTCGAGGGGCGGATCGGCCGCGCCCTCAAGCTCGACGGCCGCAGTCACGTGGACCTAGGAGACGCCTTCGGATTCGACCGGGACACCCCGGCGGGCTTTGGGGGCTGGGTGAAGTTCTCGGGCAACGGGGCCATCCTCAGCCGCCAGGAGCCGGGACCTGGATTTCGCGGCTTCGATTTGCTCATCAGCGACGGACGGCCCGAGGTGCACCTGATCCATGCCTGGCCGGACAACGCCATCCAGGTGCGGGCGCGCGACCCCCTCGCGCCCAACCAGTGGCACCACGTCTGGGTGAGCTACGACGGTTCGGGAGCGGCCGGGGGCCTGCGCATCCATGTCAATGGGCGTCGCCGGGACCTCGAGGTCCGGAAGGATCACCTCAAGGATTCCTTCGCCACCACGGCGCCCCTGCGGCTCGGCTCCCGCAATGGGGAGGCGCACTTCACAGGGCACGTGGACGACCTGCGCTTCGCCCGACGGGACGTGTCGGAAGCGGAGATTCAGGGCCAGATTCTGTCGGATTTTCTCCCGGTCGTCCGGCGCTCCCGGGGCCAGCGCAGCGACGAAGAGCGGAACGACCTCGCACGGTACTACCGGGAAACCCACGCGGTGGACTTCCTCAGATCCGAGGCGTCACTCGCCCGTGCGCGTCAGGCCAAGGAGCGGTTGCTGTCGCAGATCCCCACGACCCTCGTCATGGAGGAGATGGACCCGCCGCGCCCGACCTTTGTGTTGACCCGCGGGGACTTTCGAAGCCCGGGCGAACGCGTGTCGCCCGGCACCCCGGCGTTCCTCCCGCCCCTTTCCGAGGGCCCGACCAACCGGCTCGCCCTTGCGCGCTGGCTGGTGGCCCCGGAACATCCGCTCACCGCGCGCGTCACGGTCAACCGCTTCTGGGCAATCTTCTTCGGCACCGGCCTCGTCCAGACCGTCAACGACTTCGGTTCCCAGGGCGAATGGCCCAGCCACCCCGAACTGCTCGACTGGATGGCCGTGCAGTTTCGCGATGGCGATCCGGTCGCGGCGCCCGCCGGTGGCCCGCCAACCCGCGTCGGCGCCTGGGATGTGAAGGCCCTGCTCCGGCGGATCGTGACGTCCGCCACCTACCGGCAGTCGGCGGCGGTGTCCCCTGCAAAGCTGGAGCAGGATCCCTACAACCGGCTGCTGTCCCGCGGACCGCGCCTGCGGCTCGACGCCGAGTTCATCCGGGACAACGCGCTGGCGATTGGCGGTCTGCTGAATCCGCGCATTGGAGGACCGAGCGTGAAGCCCTACCAGCCGGACGGCCTGTGGGACGGCACGGATTCGGTGTTCGTCCAGGACCATGGCGACCTGCTGTACCGGCGCGGGCTGTACGTGTTCTGGAGGCGGTCCGCCCACTACCCGCCGATGGCCACCTTCGATGCGCCGAATCGCGAGGTGTGCACGTTTGCCCGTCAGCGCACCCAGACCCCCCTGCAGTCGCTGGTGCTCATGAACGATCCCGGTTTCGTCGAGGCGGCCCGCGGCCTGGCCCAGCGGGTGCTGGACGAGGAGCCCGGCGATTCCGGGCAACGCCTGCTCCGGGCGTTTCGCCACACCCTGGGGCGGACGCCGGCGCCCGGCGAACTGGAGCTGCTCCAGAACACCTACGAGCGGCAGCTGGCCCGCTTTCGTGAGGATCCCGACGCCGCCAACGCCCTGTTGAAGACGGGAGAGGCACCCATGCCGGAAGGGGCGCCAGTCCCCGAACTGGCGGCCCTGACGACCGTGGCGAACGTCCTGCTCAATCTGAACGAGACCATCACCAAGTAGGGCCTCCGAGGCCCCCACCCATGCCGAAGGAACCTTCCTCTTCATGAACCGGCCCGACACGCTTCACCGCCTTCATTCCCGCCGGGCCTTTCTGTCCCGGAGCACGACCGGTTTGGGCAGCCTGGCCCTGGCGACCCTGGTGGATCCGACCCTGCTCCCGTCGTCCCGGGCCGCATCCACCGGACGTGGGGCCCTTCCCGGGGTGCACTTCGCGCCACGGGCGCGGCGGGTCATCTACCTGTTCCAGTCCGGCGCGCCGTCCCATCTGGATCTCTTCGATCCCAAGCCGCGGCTGCGGGAGATGACCGGTCAGGAACTGCCCCCGAGCGTCCGTCAGGGACAGCGCATCACCGGCATGACCGCCGGCCAGGCCGTCCTGCGCTGCGTCGGATCCTCCCATGAATTCCAACGGTACGGCCGTTGCGGCATGGAACTGAGCAGCCTCCTGCCGCACACCGGCAGCATTTCTGACGAGATCACCCTGATCCGCTCCATGTTCACCGACCCGATCAACCATGATCCGGCGGTCACGTATTTCACGACCGGACACCAGCAGCCCGGGCGCCCCACCCTCGGGGCCTGGGTGGCGTACGGGCTGGGGAATGAGAACGAGAACCTTCCCACCTTCGTGGTGCTCACCAGCGGCAGCGGGGGTCAGGCCCTTCAAGCCCGGTACTGGGGCAACGGTTTTCTGCCCGGAAACTTCCAGGGGGTGCAGTTGCGCAGCCAGGGGGACCCGGTCCTCTACGTTTCCAACCCCCCGGGCATCTCCACCCCGGCGCGCCGCGAACTCCTCGACACCATGCAGGAATTCAACCGGCGGCAACTGGGTGCCCTGGGCGATCCGGACATTGCCACGCACATTGACAACTACGAGCTCGCGTTCCGCATGCAGGCGAGTGTTCCGGAGCTGATGGACATTGCGCAGGAGCCCCAGTCCATCCTGGACTTGTACGGGGCAACCCCCGGCAAGCCGTCGTTCGCCAACAACTGTCTTCTTGCCCGCCGCCTGGCGGAGCGCGGGGTCCGGTTCATCCAGTTGTGCCACCGCGACTGGGATCACCACGGCGGACTTCCCGAGGGCATCCAGAAGCAGACCGCCGCCACCGACCGCGGCAGTGCCGCCCTGATCCGGGACCTGAAGTTGCGGGGCCTGCTTGACGACACCCTGGTCATCTGGGCCGGAGAATTCGGCCGGACCGCCTACTCCCAGGGGGAGATCACCAAGACGAGCTTCGGACGCGACCACCATCCCCGGTGCTTCTCCATCTGGCTCGCGGGCGGCGGGATCCGACCCGGCTTCGTACTCGGACAGACCGACGACTTCGGGTACAACATCACCGACGACCCGGTGAGCGTTCATGACCTGAACGCCACCCTCCTCCATCTGCTGGGCATCGAGCACACCCGCTTCACCCACCGCTTCGAGGGCCGTGACTTCC
This sequence comes from Verrucomicrobiia bacterium, assembly GCA_019634635.1. NCBI lineage: Bacteria > Pseudomonadati > Verrucomicrobiota > Verrucomicrobiia > Verrucomicrobiia bacterium. Next base: position 83,950 of record JAHCBB010000016.1, on the reverse strand, counting down.
GCCTCACCGACGTTCACGGCGAACTGGTGCGACCGATCCTGACGTGAGGCGGACCGGCCCCGTTCTGCGACCAACGCCGGTCTTGGGCGTTGCCCAAGACCCCGGTCCGCTGGCGTTGACACCACCCTTTGGCTGGCCCGGGGCATCCCTCACTTCACCCCTTGGCGACTGCGGCCCGATTGCGGATGCTCGCCCGCAGTGATCGCCACGGCTGCTGAATTGCAGGACTTTGCCGCCCGGGTGCATGCCGCCCCATGGGTGGCGGTGGACACGGAGGCTGACAGCCTTCACGCGTACCCGGAAAAGCTTTGCCTGCTCCAGGTGGCGATCCCCGGTGAGGAACAGCTGGTGGACCCGCTGGCCGACCTGCACCTCGAGCCGCTCTGGGAGGCGTTCGACCGGCACGAACTGATTCTCCATGCCGCCGACTACGACCTGCACTTGATGTTCACCGGGCATCATTTTCAGCCCACTTCCGTGTTCGACACCATGTGGGCCGCCCGGCTCCTCGGCGAGTCGCGGTTCGGCCTCAATGACGTGCTGTCCAAGTATTTGGGACTGACCCTCGAGAAGGGGTCGCAGAAGGCCAACTGGGGCCGGCGTCCGTTGACCGAGAAAATGGTGCACTACGCACTGAACGACGTCCGCCACCTGAATCCGCTCACGGAACACCTCCGAAGCCGGCTGTCCGAACTCGGACGCCTCGACTGGCACCGCCAGATCTGCCGGCGGATCATCGAGGTGGCTGCGCGGCCGAACGAAGCCGATCCCGACGAGGTCTGGCGGATCAAGGGCCACGACAAGCTGAGCGAGACCGGTCTCGCCGTCCTGAGAGCCCTGTGGCACTGGCGGGAACGGGATGCCCTGCGGACCGGACGCCCCCCCTTCTTCATCCTGAAGCACGAGGCGCTCAGCCAGATTGCCGAACAGGCCGCCACCGGCGGCATCAAGGCCGTCCGCCTGCCCGCCTACCTGACCCCGCGCCGTCGCCAGGGTGTGGTGGCGGCGATCCGGGAGGGTCTTGCGGTGCCCCCCGGGGAGCGTCCGCAACACCACCGCATCGCGACCCGCCGCATGACGCGACGCGAGCTGGATTACTCCGACGAACTACGGGATCTGCGCGACCGCCGCGCCAAGGAACTGGAACTCGATCCCACCATTATCGCCGCCAAGGGCACGCTGCTGGCGCTCGCCCGGACGGATTCCACAGAGTGGGAGCGCCTGCTGCCCTGGCAGTTGGAAATTCTGCAACCGGGACGCCGGACGCCGTGACAGGGTCCCGGCCAGCAAGGCCCGGGATATCCCGGGGAGCGCCCACCGGGAGGGTGGACGGACTCTCCGGCTGGCCACCGTCGCACCGCCGACGCCCTATTCACGATGCACGAGGTTGACCGGCTGAAATACGACGCGCTGACGCGTCAATTGGAGCGAATGCGGGCGATGCAGTACGCCTATCACCGCAAGTTCTTCACGCTGCTGCTCGTGAGTACCCTGCTCGGCGGATTCCTCCTGTTCCTGCGCACGACGGCCGCCCACACCCTGCTCGTGGCCGGACTGATTTCCACAGGGGTCTCCGCGAGCTTTCTGCTGCATTTCGCCGACTTTGCCAGGACCCACGCCCGGGCGCTGGAGCAACGGATCAACCGCCTGCTTGGGGAACGGCTGCTGATCGCATCCGACCTGGAGGCGGAATACTTCTACCCGCACGACGCCCCGCGCCCACCGGCGCCCCGTGCCGGGTGGCCCTCCACCTTCTTCAATGCCTACACCCTGCATTTCTGCCTGCTGTGGGCGGCAGGGATCGTTCTCGCCGGCTACAGGCTCTGGGAGGCCCTGATACCCCGGGATTTCCTGGGCATCGTCGCGATCCTGTTGTTGTGGGCGGCACTGAATGCCGTGTACCTGCGGCATTGGTTTCGAGGTGCCGCCCTGCATCGGATGAATCAGCAGTTGCGCGCCGCATACGAGCCGGCGACGTCGTCCGATGCCCCCTCGTGAAGGTCCGCCGCCCGTACCGATCGAGGGGCTCTACCGGCTGCTCCGGGAGCGATTTGGCCATCAGGGCTGGTGGCCCGCCGAGACGCCCCTCGAGGTCTGTGTGGGCGCCATTCTGGTGCAGAACACGGCCTGGACGGGCGCGGAGCGCGCCATTTCCCGCCTGAAACGGGCGGGAGCCCTCCGGTCGGCCCGGGCGCTGCACGCCGTGCCGGTGTCCGCGCTCGAACAGTGGATCCGTCCCGCCGGGATCTTTCGCGTAAAGGCCCATCGGCTTCGGCAGTTTCTGGACCACCTGCTGACCCGGCATGGCGGATCGGTGGACGACGCGCTGCGCGGACCGCCGGGCGTTGTCCGGGAACGATTGCTGTCCATCCCGGGAATCGGACCTGAAACAGCGGACTGCATGTTGCTGTACGCCGGCGGGCAGAGCCGCTTTGTGGTGGATGCCTATGCGCGACGGATTTTCCGACGCCACGGATGGATGGACACCGGGATGAACGACGATGTGCTCCGACTCCGCTGCGAATCTGCGGCCGCCCGGCTCAACCTCCGAAACCCCGTGGATTTCTGGCAGGACCTCCATGCACAACTCGTCGCGGTCGGAAAGGTCCACTGCCGTTCCCGGCTCGCCGACTGCACCGACTGCCCTCTCCGGCCGCTGCTCCCCCTGGGAGGGCATCCGATTGTTGATGAGCGTCCACCGAAGCGCATCAAGAGGAGCGGCGGACGGACCCGATAAGGTCTCGCATGGTTTCCCGCTGCAACGATTGTGGGCAGGACCGGATGAGAAGCGCGGGCCACCGGGGCGGGCAAAAGCGAATTGGGGGCGGTCCAGCCCCTCAGCCAGACCACCCCCAGCCGCTTGGTTTCGATCCTCTGCGCGGCCCCATCAATCTGCCGGCGGCCCATGGCGGACGCCATCCCCGAAGCGCATGATGCCAAACGACATGGCAAAGATGGTGACAAATGTCACCACGACTTTGGAACCGGCGTGAAGCTCCGGATCTGGAATCCGCGGCTCTCCCACCCGGCCGATGAGACGTTGATGCCAAAGTATTTGGAGACGCTCTCGAACGGGGGCAACGCGGAGAAGTCCGGCCACGGAGCGGTGGAGCCCGGCGATGGAGCCTTCATGCCCGGAACCAGCTTCTCCCATCCGTCCTGTCGCAACATTTCCCAGGCCCCCGCCGCGGATTCCCGCTGGTTCTGGAAGCCAAAGATGCCGGCATCCATACCCCCGACACGCTGGGCCGCCTCGCCGAGACCGGGGAGTTCCCGGAGCGGTTTGCCAGCACCCTCGACGCTCCGCAGGAACTCCTCCAGCAACGGGGCATCCGATGCAAAGGCGACATACCCGCCGACGGCCGCGATCTCCAGCGTTCGAACCGGCTGCCCCGGGACGGCCGGCAGCTTCAAGGTAAGCACCTTGCGCCCGTTGACCTCCCGCTCGCGCAGATCGTCCGGACCTCCGGGAAGCAACCCGCCAACCGACCGGATGGCCGCGAGCATCTGGTCGGCATTCACCACGCCCACCAGGGTGATGGAGGGCGGACTGGCGAGTTCTGCGGCTGATTTGCCGCGCGGCGCCTTGCGATAGCTGATCCAATCGTCCCCCAGATTGCCGAAAAACATCTTCTGAAAGTCAAACTGGGGATCGCGGTCCTTGCCCAGGGACCCCAGCGACATCGAAAGCAGGGTTCCCAACTGTGGGGACACCTGGCGAACCAGCGCCTCGACACCAGTCCACAGCCTGGCGCCGTTCAAGCGAATCCGCTGAAACTCCACCGCCTCCGCTGGAACGAACGTCGGCGGGCTCGCGTCCTTGATTTCGAAACGCAGCAACTGAAACAGCCCCTTCCTCCCGGACTCCGGAACCGCGGCCAAAAACCGCATCATCATCCCGGCTTCCGACTGGTGAACCGAGCCGGACACCGACTGCAATCCGTCAATTCCCAGCGCAGCCATCAGCTGATTGGGCTGGATGCCAAAGACCCCGCCAGATTCCCCGTCGGCATCCGCGGCCGTCATGGTGTTCAGCACGGCCCCCGCCTGCAGGTAGGCGTAACCGGTGGCATTCCGGAACTCACCGGCCGCGGCGGCGGTCTGAAACTCGGGAAGGTCACCCACCGCTGGAACCGACCCCCCGGTCAAACGCGCCACCACGCGCTCCAGTCCCTCGATCCCGGTCGCCAGGACCAGCACGGTGTCCACCTGACCAAACGTCAGCTCCCATGGTTCCGTCGGCCCGTCCTCCCCGTCCACCGCATCCCCGTCCACCGATTCATTTCCCTGATCGTCGGGCTGGGCAGAAGGCTCTTCGCCCTCGCCACCGGCGATCAGCGGGCGATCCACGAGGAGGGTCCAGAACTCGATGTCGCGGATTTTTCGGGATCGAAGCGTCCATCGCGACGCGTCCAGACGGGTGCGGATCTCCGTCAGGCGCCCGCGGAGCTCGTCCGCGCGATCCCTGGCATCCATCAGAAGCACCATGGTCGGGTCGGAATCTTCGCGGGACGGATCCCAATCCGCCCGGAGGAACGCCAGCGACAGCTGTCCCCGGACCAGGGGGGCCCAGTCCTCAAGCTTCAGTCCAAGGTCCTTGTCGGCGGCGGCAAGAAACCGCGTCCGGAAGCCCTCCTCGAACTTGTCGCGAAACGATTTCATGGCCGGGTCGTTCCAGAGGCGCCCGAAGGGCGCCGAGCCCACGGCGGCACGGGCTGCCGTCCCGTCCGGAATGGTCGCGAGGAGGAGGGTGTCCTGAGGAAACAACTGCGCCGGCTCGGGGACCGCGGCGCGGACGGCAAGGCAGAGGATCAGTGCGGTCCCGAGCAGACGACGTTTCATGGGTCGCGAAGGTTGCGGGCGCGGCAACGATGGCAAGACGATTCCATCATGGAATGGCGGCCTTGAAGGTCCTGCCCGCCCGGAACCCCGGAGTCCGGGAATGGGATTCTCCGGAACTCCAAACGTTCAGGGCGTCCGGGTTCCACCCCGGAGGGGCAACTGAACCCGGCGTGGCGGCTCCAGATAGCGGAACGGGTTGCTGGGGTTGTCGTTGTCGTAGGCGTAGGCGTCCCGGTGCTCCAGGAAGTAGCGGAGGACGGCGACCGGAATCGCAAAGCCCAACCCCTCGCCAAACGTCAGCTTCATGTTGGTCACACCGACGACCGCGCCCGCGGCGTTGAACAGCGGCCCGCCGGAATTGCCCGGATTGATCTGCGCCGTGGTCTGAAGGTACAGGTCGCCGCCCACTTCGCGCGCCGTGGTGCTGACGATCCCCTCGGTGACGGTTCGTTCCAACCCCAGGGGGCTTCCGATGGCGAACACACGGTCCCCCTGGGCCAGTGCGTCGGAATTGCCGAGCGTGACCACCTTGAAGCGCGGGGCTTCGGGATCCTCCACCTTGAGCAGGGCCAGGTCGGCGAACTTGTTCATCGCCACGATCCTCACGTCCTTGTAGCTGCGACGTTCCAACTGGCCATCCCGCTGATGATAGACTTCAACGGAAATCCGGGTCTCGCCCTCGATGACGTGGAAATTGGTCACGAAATAGCCATCCGGATGAATGAAGAAACCGCTGCCGAGGCCCCCGGGAGTCCGCACCTGAACCACCGCCTCGCCCAACCGGCCCACCAGTTCGCGCACCGGGGTCTCGACGGCACCCGGCGCCACCTCCTGGAACACCCCGCCCGCCAACCCCGGCGTCACAGACCCCTCCTGCGCTTCGGCGGGCTCCCCTTCGGCCGCAGGATTCGATTCCGGTCGGACGATCTCGAGCACGGAGGACTTCGGCACCGCGATCACCGTGTACCCGATGTCCACATACAGGGTGTCCGGCTTGTCGGACAGGATCCTGCCGGAAATCACGGCGTCATCCTTGAGCCTCACCGTGTCCCCCAAAGGTGCCATCGGCAGAAGAAAAGTTCCTGCCAGGAGGATCGGCACCAGGAGAGGTCTCACGCGGGCAAATGATACCGGCGACCCGAAGTTCCGGCAAGCCGCTCACGCAACCGCTCAGGCGGCCTGGAGCCGCCCAACGCGACGGCCCGGGCTTCCCATTTTTCCCAAGATTCGCATTGCCCTTGGGATCGTTCACCGCAAGCCTCCCGTTTCGGTCCCGGCCCGCCGGAACCGGACATCACGGCCTGAAACGTTCCTGGCGCGACCGCGTCGGGCGGCCACAACAACATCCAATTGAATCCGGGATTCCCACCGGATGGCCCTCATCGGCGCTCCGCCATGATGGGTCCAAAATCAGGGAACGCAGTCATTATGATCAGCATCGGAGTCAAGGAACTGTTGGAGGCCGGGGTCCACTTCGGGCACCAGACCCGCCGTTGGAACCCCAAGATGAAGCCCTTCATCTTCGAGGCGAGAAACGGCATTCACGTCATTGACCTCAGCAAGTCCCTTCCCCAGCTCGAAGCCGCCTGCACCTACCTCGCACAGACGGCGGGCAAGGGCGGCCAGATTCTCTTTGTCGGCACCAAAAAGCAGGCCCAGGAGGCGGTCAAGGAGGCGGCAAAGGCCTGCGGACAGCCCTACGTCACCGGCCGCTGGCTCGGCGGCACCCTGACCAACCTGCGCACCCTCAAACGCTCCCTGAAGCGAATGAAGGACATCGAGCGGATGGAAGCCGACGGCTCGATCAACGAGTACGTGAAGCAGGAGCAGTCCATGATCCGGCGGGAGCACATCCGCTTCGTCAAGAACCTGGACGGACTTCGCGATCTCGAGGCCCTTCCGGACGTGATGTTCGTCGTGGACATCAAACGCGAGCACAACGCCGTCGCCGAGGCCCGGCGCCTCCGGATACCGATCGTGGCCATCGTGGACACCAACTGCGACCCCGACCTGGTGGATTATCCGATCGCCGGCAACGACGATGCGATCCGCTCCGTGAAGCTCATCCTCACCACCATTGTGACCGCGGTCAGCCAGGCCCGGGCGGAGCTTGAGGCGCGTCGTTCCCGGAAGGTCGGCGACCCGACCGATCGCGAAGCCGCCAAACCGGAGGGCGCCCCTGAACCGGCGCCGCTGCCGGCGGCGGAGCCCCCCCAGGCGACCCCTCCGGCAGACAGCCCGGTCGCGACCGCCTGAGGCCGGATTGCCCGCCACCATTTCCCCACAACGAATCAACCGACTTTCTCAATGGCTGACATTACGCCCGCACTCGTCGGAAAGCTGCGTGAAATGACCAATGCCGGTCTCATGGACTGCAAGAACGCCCTGGTGGAGTCTGCGGGCGATCTCTCCGCGGCCGTGGACATCCTCCGCAGGAAGGGTCAGGCCAGTGCCGCAAAAAAGGCGGGACGCGAGGCCAAGGAGGGACTGGTTGCCCAGGCGGTCACGGCCAACGGGCGCCTCGGAGCCCTTGTCGAAGTCAATTGCGAAACGGATTTCGTGGCGCGGAACGAGAGTTTCAAGGCCTTCTGCAACGAACTGGCGGCGAAGGCTGCTGCGAGCGCGGCTCCGGACCTTGAGCCCGACCGCGTGGCGGCAGTGGCCCGCATCGGCGAGAACATCCAGATCCGCCGCTTTCAGCGCCTCGAGGTCGCCGGGAACGGACTGCTCGCGGCGTACATCCACCTCGGCGGCAAGATCGGGGTGCTGGTCGAGGTGGGGTCCGGGAAGCCCGAGACCGTGAACACCGAGGAGTTCCGCCAATTGGTGCGGGACATCACCATGCAGATCACCGCCGCCAGTCCAGGCTACGTCAGCCGTGAGGAGGTCCCGGCAGAGGTGCTCCAGAAGGAGGACGACATCGCCCGCAACTCGGATGCACTCAAGGGCAAACCGGCCGCGGCGATGGAAGGCATCCTCAAGGGCAAGCGCGACAAGTTCCTGCAGGGCGTCTGCCTTCTCGAGCAGGGCTTCGTCAAGAACCCGGACCTCACGGTAAAAGCCCACGTGGCTTCCGTGGCCAAGGGGCTCGGAGACACGGTGGAGATCCGGCGATTCCTCAGGTTCCAGGTGGGCGAGGCGGTCTGATCCATCCCCGGCACCTGAAGTCAGCGCCGCCTCCCTCCGGGAGGCGGCGTTTTTTTGCCCAGGACGCCCCACGCCCCGACGGTTGACTGTAACCCGAACGTCTCCGGACGCGTCCACACCGTTGAACCGCCTCCCGCTCTCCCGTTCGCGTTCCCGAGGCCGGTGGTTCCTTCAATTTATGCGCCCCCTGCCACTTGCCGCCCTGGTGCTGGTTGCCGTCGTCACCGTTGGCGCGTCGGTGCTCCAGCACCGTCGTGTGAGCCGTCTCACCCTGGAGCTGGCCGATTTGCGGGCCCAACTTTCCGAAGTTCCTGGAGCCACCCCGGCGTCCGCCCGCCCCATCCCCATGCCAGCCGCGCCGGCAAGGTCCATGGCGCGGTCCAGTCTGGATGCCGGTGATCCGTCACTCTCCCGTCGGCTCGACGCCATCGAGGATCTGCTGGCAAGTCTCTCCGCGGCCAACGAGCATCTCATGGATCGCGGGCAGCTGCCTCTGAGCGCCGAAAAGACGGCGCAGCTGCTCGCCAGGCTGTCGGATCCGACACTCGCCGACCGGGATCGTCTGCAGGCGCTTCGACTGCTCCGTCGGAATGACAGCCTCGACGACGGCGCCCTGCAGGTTTCCCTGCAATGGCTCAACGACGCTTCCGATACCGGGACCCGTACCCGTCTGGTGCAGCAGCTCGCCGGACTCACCAACGCCGTCCTCAAGGCGCCGCTGCTCGCACTGGCCGCCGGGGACCCCAGCACCGAGGTCCGGCAGCAGGCGGTCACGGGCCTCCGTAAATTCCTCGAGGACCCGCAGGTGGAAGCGCAGCTGTGGAGCGTCCTCACGTCCGAGTCCGAGGCGGGCATCCGCCGCGAGGCCCGCAATGCCCTGATGGAAGGGCCGTTCAACGAGTCCCGGGTCGCGTCGCTGCGGCAGCGGGCCTCGGAGACCACGGGGTCCCTCGAAGAACGGACACTTGCGTGGCAGGCGCTCCGGAAGTCCGGAATTGACGCGCCCGAGGTGACCTCGGCGCTGGCCCAGCTCGCGATGTCGCCCATGGAGACCCGGGACCGGCTGCGCCTGTTCGAAACCTTCAACCAGGCCAGCGACCCCGCATTTGTCGCGCCGCTCGTCAACGGACTTCAGGATCCCAATCCGACGGTGCGGGCTCGCGCCGCCGACGCGCTCTCCGATTACCGCGCGGAGCCGGTCGTCGAGGAATGGTACCGATACCTCGCCGAGAATGACGCCGATCCCGGCGTCCGTCGCCAGGCGCTCCGTGTGCTGAACCAGGAATCCGCGAACGACCGGGCGCGAAACATGATGCAGCGGATGCGTCCGGGCCAGGCCCCAAGGGACCGGGGTCGTCCCTGACCCTCGCCCATCCCGGACCACCCCCTCGATCCGACGGGTGGCGGGCTCTGTGGAAGAACAGGCTCGCGTCGGTCTCCGGGGCCCCCATGATTTCCCGGGTTCGTCGCCTGGAATGAGCTACCTCGTCATTGCCCGAAAGTACCGGCCGCAGCGGTTCGCCGATGTGGTGGGCCAGGAGCACGTCACCACGACGCTGATGAATGCGATCCGCTCGGGGCGCATCGCGCACGCGTATCTCTTCTGCGGGCCGCGCGGCACCGGCAAGACGACCCTCGCACGCATCGTCGCCAAGGCGCTGAATGCGACCGACGGGCCCCGGACCGAATGGGACGAGGCGGACCCGAGGGTCCGGGAGATCACCGAGGGACGCTCCCTGGACGTCCTGGAGATTGACGGGGCCTCCAACAACGGTGTCGAAGCCGTTCGCGAGCTCCGGGAGACCGCCCGGTTCGCGCCCGCGGCGGCCCGATTCAAGATCTACATCATTGACGAGGTCCACATGCTGACGACCGGCGCGTTCAACGCTCTCCTCAAGACCCTGGAGGAGCCGCCGGCCCACGTGAAGTTTCTCTTCGCCACCACGGATCCCGAAAAGGTGCTGCCCACCATCCTCAGCCGCTGCCAGCGGTTCGATCTCCGAAGGATCCCGTCGCCGCTGATCGTCAGCCACCTTTCGCGGATCGCCGCGGCGGAGGGGGTGCAGGTGGAGGATGCCGCCCTTCACGCCATTGCCCGCGGGGCCGAAGGCGGCATGCGCGATGCCCAGTCCACGCTCGACCAACTCATCAGTTTCTGTGGCACCTCCATCACCGAATCGGACGTGCTCTCCATGTTCGGCCTCGCCTCACGCAGCCAGCTGCTGGCCCTGAGCGATGCCCTCCTGGGCGGCGAAGTGGCCACGGCGCTGCGGTTGCTCGACGAACTCGCGCGGAACGGAAAGGACCTTGGTCGCCTGCTCGGGGACCTCCTGCTCCACTTTCGGAATTTGATGCTCTGCCGGCTGGGTGGTGACGACCGGGATCTGGTGGAGGTGAGCGACGCGGAATGGGTCGCCTTGCAACGCCAAAGCCCGGGAACATCGGCGGAGTCCGTGGGACGGATCCTGGAGGTGCTCACCGCGGCTGAAGGACGCCTGCGGGAGGCTCCCTCCAAACGGATCTTTCTTGAAGTCACCCTGCTGAAAGCGGTCCACGCGCGTCAGGCCGTCAGCCTCGACACCGTGCTCAGCCAGCTTCGAAGGCTGCGGGACGAATCCTCAGGTCCCCAGGATGCCGACCCCAAGGCCGCCCCGCCCCGCCCGGCCAGGCCTCCGGAGGCCGCCGAGCCGCCCAGCCCCCCGGCAGCAGTCCCCGCAACACCCCCCGCCATCGGTGTGCCCCTGACTGCGATCACGCTGTGGGATGCGCTGCACGCCTCGATGGAACGTTCGGACCGGATGCTCTGGACGTTCCTGCAGAATGCCCGGGCTCTGACCCTGGAGAATGGCCAACTGCGGGTCGAGGTGCCTGCGGATGCGTTGGCCCTCGTCGCCGTGCCTCGTGTGATCGCCCAACTCAAGCAACGCGCCCGGGATCTCGGCGCCGCCGATCTCAGTCTCGCATTTGTTCCGGCACCAATCGAAGCCGCTCCGGCACCCCCGCCACCCGAAAAACCAGGAATTCCGGGCGCGCCACCACCCGAGGCGCCCGCGAAGGCGACCCGGGCCCAGCCGCAGGTCCTCAACCGGGAGGATTTCCTGAACGACCCCTTGATCCGCGAGGCCATGGAGGTGTTTCGCGCCCAACTGGTCGAGGTGCGGGCGCCATCGGAGAGCCCTTCTTGACGCCCGCAACCCACTCCAGTTTAGCTCAACCTCAACAGAACGTTCCATGTCCAGCATCGGAAAACTCATGCGCCAGGCCACCCGCATCCAGCAGCAGATGGAGCAGGTGCAGCAGGAACTCGCAGCAAAGACCGTCGAAGGCACCGCCGGGGGCGGCACGGTGCGGGTCGTCGCCCGCTGCGATCAGTCCATCGCCTCGATCACCATCGCCCCGGCGGCGGTCAATCCGTCCGACGTCGCCTTCCTTGAGGAACTTATCGTCACCGCGGCCAATCAGGCACTGTCCTCGGCCCGGGAGATTTCCACGAAGGAAATCAACGCGGTCACCCAGGGAATCAGCATTCCCGGATTGATGTGACCCCGCTGCCTGCCCCGGTCGCCGAACTGGCCGCAGCCCTCGCTCACCTGCCCGGAATCGGCCCCCGCTCCGCCGAACGCCTCGCGTTGCACCTGGTTCAAAGCGACCCGGCGGCGGTCCGCGTCCTGGCAGAAACGCTGATCCGGGCCCGGGAGGTCATCGCCCCGTGCGGCATTTGCGGCGCACTCTCCGAGGGAACCGCCTGCAGGTGGTGCGGCGAACCGGGCCGCGACACCACCACGATCTGCGTGGTGGAAGTGCCGCTGGATGTCCTCCGGCTGGAGAAGTCCGGGACCTTTCGTGGACGCTATCACGTCCTTGGTGGGCGCTTGAGCCCGCTCAGCGGGGTCGGACCGGAGGATCTGCGCATTGAGGCGCTGGAACGTCGCCTGCAGCTGGAGCCGGTCCGGGAGGTCCTCCTCGCCCTGGGCAGCGATGTCGAGGGGGACGCGACGGCCAGCTATCTGTCCGGCCGGCTCGCCGGGCGCGGACTGCGCATCACGCGTCTCGCCCTGGGACTGCCCGCGGGCGGCGGCCTCGAATTCGCCGACGAGCTGACATTGCGGCACGCCATTGAGGGCCGCCGCGACATCCCCGCCTAGGCACGCTCCGATGCATCCCAAAGCCCAACCCATCCATCGCCTGCCGAGGGCGGTGGTGTTCGACCTCGGCAAGGTGCTGCTCGAATTCGACTACCGGATCGCCGCCAGGGCCCTTGCTGCAGACAGCGACCTGGACGCGGATGCCATTCTTGAAATTCTCGACCAGAGCCCCCTGCTCCACCGCTACGAACGCGGAGCACTGGATTCCAGGGCCTTTGAACGGGAAGTCCGGGAACGCACCGGGTATCGCGGAACGACGGACGCGTTTGGAAGGGCGTTTGCCGACATCTTCACCGAGGTGGCCGCAATGACCGGGGTACTGGACGAACTGCGGCGGATTCGCGTGCCCGCCTTCCTGTTTTCCAACACGAACGAACTGGCCGTGCGCCATATCCAGTCGAATTTCAAGTTCTTCGAAGCGTTCGAGCGGCGGGTGCTGAGCTACGAGGTGGGTGCAATGAAGCCCGACACCCGGGCCTACGAGGCGGTCGAGTCGGTCACCGGGCTTCAGGGCGCGGACCTGATCTTCCTGGATGACCGGGCCGACAATATCGCGGGTGCCGAGCGACGCGGATGGCAGGTGATCCTCCATGAATGCCCGGATCGTTCCCGCGACGAGCTCCGGCGACGGTTCGCGCTCGGTTGATTGCCCTCCGCATCCTCCGCGGTTCAGCCCCGATTCAGGGGGCCACCTCAGGGAGCACCTGGAACATGCCGCGGTGTTCGAACGGCAGAGGAACAAAAGCCGGGGTGACGGGATGGCGACCGTCCACCTCCAGTTCCCAAGTCCAGGGTCCCAGGTCCTCCGATCCACGAAGCCGGTACGGGATGTCGTCGCGCCCATCCCAACTGATCCGGAGCACATCGGGACTGAAGAAGCCGATGTCCGGGCCCGTGGGTTCCGGCGGCCGGATGGGGTCGGTGCCCAGCAGCATTTCCCTGAGCACGCTGGCACCATCGCCGTCGGGATCATCGCCTGGCCCGTACGCCAGGGTGCCCAACCGGCTCCGCTCCCATGCGTCATCCAGCCCGTCACCGTCGTCGTCCTCGATGGGAATGCCACGGAGGATCAAGGCCGCATCCAGCAGATTTCCAACGCCCTCTCCCGGGGCCTGATCCGTCACACGGAGTTCCCACTGCCCGACGCTGGGTTCGAAGTGGTGCTGGACGCTCCAGTAGGTCCAGTCGTGCGGACCAGGCCCCGTATCGGCGTTGTAGCGTTGCAGCACACTCACGGTCCCGGCAGGGGACCGCAGGGTCACGCGCAGATCGCCGCGTCCGGAATGGTCGGTCCGCAACCGCAACCCGACCGCCTCACACTGAAGCGCCTGGGACACCACGAACGTGCGACTCGCGCCGGCCAGATGCAGGCGGGCCCGGCGATTGGGCTCACCGGCCAGCGACGATCGAAGCGCCAGCCCGTCGGATCGTCGCAGGAAGATTCCGGGTATGGATGCCGCATCCACCCCGGCCAAAACGCACAACTGATCCCCCCCCGGACACGTCCCGCCCGGCACGGATTCCGCATCCGCATTGTACACGATTGCGAACGCCGCTCCGAACGCGGCGGCACGATTCAACTTGTCCAGGAATGGAGCGCCCCCGCGCTCGATCAGTACTCCATGACCCTCCAGCCGGCCGGGGGGATCCTCAAGGGCCGGTCCGAGATCTACAACGGGCAGCCATTCGGTGGACACCTCGGGATGGACGCCCGTCCCCGGGAGCCCGGAAATCAGGATCGGTTCCCCGCCCACGGACGCCGGTTCGAGTTCGACCCGGAATCCTCCGTCGGGAATCGCGTCCGTCCCGTTGGCTTCCACGAGGACTTCGACCGGCGGCGGCCGGTTTGACCAGGATCTGGCGACGCGGACCGCATCGGCGGCATCCACGAGGCCGAATCCCAGGTCATGACTGAACCGGAGTCCTGCCCCGGTGATGGCCACTCCCGGCGCCGTGGGATGGGGCTGCCGGGCTGAGATCAGGAGGACCTGTTGAACATCCCGGGCCGTCAACTCCGGGTTGACGGAGAGCACCAGAGCGGCCGTGCCGCTCACGAGCGGTGCCGCTGCCGAGGTCCCCGTGAATCCGAGCCCCCCCCAGCGGTAGTCAGAGAGATGCTCAAAGGGCGGGAAGAAACTCACGAAATTGGCGCCCGCGGTCCCTTGCAGATCCGTGGTGAACAGCCCGCCCTCATCGCGATCCCCGGCGGGTGCTGCGACGAGCACGCAGGCACCCGGCTCCGAAAAGCTCGACACGCGTCCGTCCCGCCGGGCGGCGGCCACACAGACCACCCTCGGATCATTGGCGAATCCGTCGTCACCCGCCTGGGCGCCGTTGGCGCGCTCATTGCCGGCGCCGCGAACCAGAACCACGCCCCGCCCGCCCCGCCCGTCACGCCACGCGGCTTCAATCCCGGCATCCTCAAGGATGGATGGACCACGCTGCCGGACACCCGAGGGCCCCCAACTGTGGTTCTGTACGGCGACGCTCTCGGGCGCATGCCGGAACACGTCTCCAAGCCGCTCGTCGGTCACCGTCTGGCCGCGGGAATTCCAGATCACCCAACTGGCAACCGCCGCCCCCGGGGCAATGCCGGACATTCCCAGACCATTGTTGGCTGCCGCGGCGATCAGCCCCGCAGCCGAAGTGCCATGGGCTCCGAGTCCACCGGAGAGCACGGCCGAACCGTCAGGCGCTCCCAGGTCGAAGTTGAAATGCGGGGCGCCCGACAGGGAAGCCATGAGGTCCGGGTGATCCAGTTCCACCCCGGTATCCGCCACAGCCACGATGATGCCGGCACCCCGTGTGGTGGCCCACGCCGATCGCACGTTGAGGTCCGGTCCCAACGCCGCACCCGTCTCCGGATCGCGGTTCTCCAGGTACCACTGTCCGTCCACGTTGGCGACGCGGGCCCGGAAAAATTCATCGTTGGGAGCCGGTGCGTAGGCATCCTGAAGCGTCCAGGGCGGATGTGCCACCGGATGCACCGCAATGACACCCGGATGGTGCGCCCACAGGGCGGCCATCCGCCACGCCTCCAGAGCATCAGGGGCTTCCACCACATGACACCCCGAACCGGGGGACCGGTCCGCCGTGACCGAAGTTCCTTCGAGCAGCGACTCCAGGGAAACCCCGGCATCCAGGCGCAGCGCAATTCTACGGGTGAAAATCCAACGCTCGGCAGGCGCATCCCCGGGATGCGCCACCAGCACCTGGGACCGCGGGGCGCCGGCGGTCCGAACCCCGGCGGATGCAGCCGCCTCCATGGTGAACTGCATCGGCAGCGGCATTCGGAACAACGCGACCTCCCGGGCCGCAGCCGCTCCCATGCCCCACGCCAGCGCGCCCAGGATCCAGCACCCTCTCATGCGGGAGTCTAGCGAACTTCCCCGCCACCCGCGAATGACGGCATCCACCGATCTTTCGGCAGTCCCGGTGGGCCCGGCGTCCCTCCATGGGTCGCGGCTTCAAGCAGCCGCTCGGAGCCGTCTCAGGCGGCGGTGATCCACTGGCGGGCTTCGTCCAGTTTCGAGGCATCGAAGTAGCGGACCGACGCCTTCGTGAACGGCTTGCAGAAGGCGGCCATTCCCTGCTCCCACTTTGATTCACCGACCAGCGCCAGACGCTCAATGTCCTTCCAGTGCGCCAGATCAAACTTCAGGTCCTCCCAAAGCGCCCCAAGGGTCCATCCGTGAAAATCATGCATGACCAAGAGGACGCGGATCCTGCCATGCGCGCGAATGAGGGCATCCACCCTGGGCGCAAAAGCCTCGTAGAACTCCCGGGTCAGCTTCCCGCTGACACGAACTTCCAACTGGTTTCCCGACTCGGTGATTTCAATGTGATCAGTCATGGCGGCAATGATGTCCGGCCTGCATAGCGCAATCACCGGGGAATTGCCACGAGGGAATCCCGCACGGTGCGACGACCGCAAAGGGGTGCACGCGCAATGAACCGCCGCCAACCGCGGCTTGGTGCGCGGCCCGTCCGGGTGCAGGATGGGCCCATGCGCGGATGCGCATGGCTCACGTCGCTCCCGCTGGCACGGGCCCCCATGTCCCGCCGGAGAAGATCTCCGCCGGTACAGGCCCGGGTTGCGGCGCAACAACGCCCCCCGACGACATGATTGAGGGACTCCTGGGCACCGGCGTCGCCGTGGTGATTGTCGCCCGCATGGCCATCGGGGTCCGGGAGTACTGGTCGCGTTGTCCCGGATCCGGGTGGCTCAAGGGCGAGGCAACTTTCCGGAGGTGGTTGATGCGCGGGCTGGGAGCCCCCGCACTCCTCTGGTTCCTCTGGCACTTCCTTGCCCTGTTCGCGGGCAGCCGCGGCGTATCCCCCCTCGTGACTCCCGTTGCCGGCGGCAAATGGCCCTCGTTCCTGCTCGGATCCGCAGCGTTCCTGGTGGCCGCGGGCCTTCTTTGGACGGTGGTCTCCTTGGCCTGGATGCTTCCCACGACGATTTCCGGAATCCGTCGGATCGCGGCCTTCCGCTTGCGAGCCCTGGTCCAGGTCGGCCTGGTGGTGCCGGTCGTTGTGTGGGCCGCAGCCCGCGAGTCCTGGCCGCTGCTGATCCTCGTGCCGGCAGTCGGACTCTGGTGGTTGACCCGGACGGCGCTTCGGTTCGTCCATGTGCCGCATGTCAGCTACCTCCGGGCCGTGGCGCGGATCAAGTTCGGCCGGTACGCGGACGCCGAACAGGAAATCCTCCGGCAACTGGAGGAGAAGGAGGACGACTACCAGGGCTGGATGCTCCTCGCGGCCCTTTATGCGGAACAGTTCAACGATCTGGCCGGCGCGGAGCAGACCATCCGCGACCTGACCAGCCAGCCGGACCTCACGGCGTACCAGGTTGCCCATGCATTCAACCGGCTCGCCGAATGGCAACTGCATCGCGGCGGCAATCCGCAGGCCGCGCGGGAGGCGTTGGAGGAAGTCGAGCGTCGCTGCCCCGGCACCCCTTTCGCCCAGGTGGCCGCCCACCGGCTGCGCGAGTTGCCCCTGGACGAGGCGGAATATCGTGAGCAATCGGAACCGCGAAGGCTCAGACTGCCCGCACTCAGCGGTCCCATCGCCGCGGCAACGCCGGATCCCGATCCCGTCTCGCGACTCGATGCCCGCAATGAGGCGGCCCGCCTCGAAAGCCGCCTGCTGCGCCGACCGGACGACGTCGAAACCCGGGAACGACTCGCGCGATTGCTCGCCGAGCGCCTCGGTCAGGTGGAAGACGCTGTCGCGCAGCTTGTGATCCTCAGGCGCCGGCCCGACGCGCCGGCCCTTCGCCGCGCCGAATGGCTCGCCTTGGAGGCCTCCTGGGAGCTTCGCATCCGGGGTCGCGAACAACGGGCAAGAACCTTGCTCGAGCAGCTCCTGCGGGAACATCCGGACACCCCTCAATCCCTGGCGGCGCGCCGTCAACTGGAGCTGCTGGACCGTGCCGCCGAGGTTGCCGCGGCCCCGGCAGTGCTCCCGGAACCGCGGCAGATCCGGATCGTGCTCCGCGACCACGACACCCCGCCCCCTCCCGGACCCTGAAGTCCCGGTGGAACCGGCGGTTGCGTGATGTTGGCCCGGCGCCTTAGCGTGTCCTCGATGCGTGACCGGTGACATGTCGCTCTCCATCTCCAACCATCCGATACTTTGGATGCTGGCCGCGTTCCTGGCCGGCGTGCTCGCGGAATGGATCCTGGAAATCTTTTTTTTCAGGCAGCGCCTTTTTGACGCTGAAAGCCGGGCACGGCGGCGCGGGGAGGAACTCGACTCCGAACGTTTCGTCCACGGCCGGACGCAGGCCGATCTGAGGGGCCGCACCCAGGAGCTGGAAGCTTCCCTGAGAGCCAAGTTGGCAGTGGAATCGCGGCTCGAGGAAACCCGGGGACGGCTGGAAGTCGCCGAGACGTCCCTCGAGACCTTACGGACGCGCGAGGCATCTGCCATCGGAGCGCGGGAGCGGATCGAGCGGGAACTCGAGGACATGCGGTCGGAGCTTGGGCAGGAACGTTCCCACCGGGTGGAGGCCGCGCTTGAGACGGAGGCGCTGCGAGCCGGACTGCGCACCGCTGAGGATGCCGCGGCTGGCGTCCGTACTCACCTCGGCCAGTTGATCCCCGAACTGGACGCCGCCCGACTTCGGATTGCGGCCCTGGACCAGGAGCGGGACACGTTAACGACGCTCGCGAATCGTCAGGCCGGCAGCCTCGACGCGGCAAGGAAGGAGCAGGTCCGGGTGGCGGAGCAGCTTGCCAGTGCCCTGGAAGATCTCGCGACGGCGCGGGCCCGGACCGAACAGGTGGAGCGCCGAACCTCAGAACTTGAGACCGAGCTGTCTCAACTCCACGAACGGCTGGCCCGGGCCACAAATACAGGTGCCGCCGCCGAACAGAAGCTCAAAGCCCGCAGCGAAGAGGTCCGGGCATTGTCCGCCCAGCTCGGCGAAGCGACCGAGGCCCTGGCCGCCCTCAGGTCCCGCTGCGCCCACGCCGAAGCCAGTCTTGAGGCTGCGGCCGCAACCCGGACGAGTCTGGAAAAGGAACTGGAGGCCGCGACCGCGGCGGGACGTCCGGACGCCTCGGAATTGGTGGAGCTCCACGAAACCCTCGCGGCGGAACGTCGGGAAGCGGCCTCCTGGCGAAACAAGGTCGAGGAGGTCGAGGCCGAACTGCTGGCCAAGACGCGCGCTCACCAGGAACTTTCTGAGCGTCTGCGGCGTGCCCGGCCGGCCCGGCCGGCACCCGGGAACGCGGCAGAGCTGACCTTGGAATTGGAGGCCATGACGCGCGAGCGCAACGAGCTCGCCGCAGAACTCGCGGCACTGCGCGCCCGCACGCCCCGTTGAAGCCCATGCCGACCTTCCAGGCACGCCCCCGCTACTGGATCGCCGGATACGATACGGCACACCTCGCCGTGCCGGCTCTGCTTGGGTTGATCGGAGTCCTCCTTGGGACGGCGCCAGCGCCGACGGGAGGTCGCACACGGGTTCCCACACCCGACCTGCCCCAGTCCACACAGGGGCCGCTGATCCTCTCCCCGACTTCCATGGCGATCCTCACTGCGGCCGAGTTGAAACTCGTCGAAGGCTTGGGACCACCCGGTGCCGATGTCCGCCTGATCTGGTACGATCGGCCGTTTGGGCCGTCCACGCGCATCGGCTCCGACGGCCGCTGGAGCTTTGCCGTTGGAAGCTTTCCCGAAGGCCGACATGCACTCCGCGCCGTCATTCGATGGCAGGGGAGCCTCGCCACATCACCCCCGGCCATCATCACCATCCGTCCGGAACACGGAGCCCCCGGGTCAGGCCAGAAGCGGCAGCGCTGACCCGCAATTTCACTCTGGAGCCCGCACGTCTTCGGGATCAGCAGGGCCTCAGAAGCACTCCCCGCAGTCCGCCTTCGAAACCGGGGCCGGGGCCGGGGCCGGGGCCGGATTCAAGCCCCTCCCGCCAGCGCGCGGACCTTTGGGCGCCCGGAGGATCACTCCCGGTCCAGCACAACCCGCAAGCGCAGGTAGCGCTGCTCCTGGGCCGCAACAGGAACCGCATCGCGAACCGCCACCGTTTCATATCCCGAACCTGAAAAAATCCGCTCGATCGGCAGGACCCCCTGTTCGGACCAGTCGAGCAGGTCATTGGATCCTTCGACGACATAGCGCGCACCGGACGGCGGCGGCACCGGTCGTTCGAACAGGATGGTCAGGTAATCCACCCCCTCCACGTTGGTAATGGCTGCGCGGGTGTTGGAAAACGGCGGCAGGGCGGCAACCGTCGGGCGCAGCGATCGGGAAACTCCGAATCCGGAGGCACCGGAAACCAGGTGCTCGAGTCGAACGTGGTCGTATTCGAGCCAGTAGGAGCGTCCGGAAAGTGCCGGACCGGTTCGGACGAACTCAACAGAATTCGGCCCAGGGATCGCTTGGACGGCACCCGCCGAGAACTCGACCACCACATTGGACCCAGTAGTGAGGCGACTGTCGAACAACGGGACGGTTGCCCCAAGACCGTTCCGAAATTGGATCACCACGTCGTGATCGCCGAAGGCGGACTGGGTGACCCCATCCACGGCAAACCCGCCCAAGGCATATTCTGCGGTCAGTCGGAACTGGTTGCCGGAGGCGGCCTGGGACGCATCGAGCAGGAAATGGAACCGGTTGGTCCGATCCCCCAAGGTGTGGGCCCGTTCCCACGCGGTGGACGGCTCATCCTGGGGAACCTGAAGGATGGAAAGCAGACCGTTGAACCCAACCGGGTACGTGCCGGCGAAGTAGAAGTCATCATCCGGTCCCGGGTTGCTTCCGGGCTCGTACTGCGGATCACCGGGCCGCCGCGTGACCGCACCCGGCGGAGCCTCCGCACGGAAGCTGGGCATGCCAAGGTCACCCAGAATCTCGAACACATCGGCATCCACGGGGGCGTTGGTTCCGATCTGCCAGACGGTCCTCACCAATCCGGAGGCCACGGATTGCGAGGCCCGGACCACCACCGTGAAGGTCACCGAACTGGACGCTGGCGGCACACCGTTGTCGGTCACCGAAACCGTGACCTGGTTGGTGGAGGGAATCTGGGACGCAACGGGTGACCAGGTGACCAAGCCACCCGAACTCACCGTGAGGCCGGCGGGGCCGGCAACCCGGGCAAACGCAAGGGACTGCGCCGGGAGGTCCGGATCCGTCGCCGACAATTGGAGCGAAAGCGCCCCGCCTCCCTCCAGGGTCACCGTGCCGACCGATGCGATGACCGGGGGACGGTTGGCTGGAGGTACCACTTCGAGCAGGACGTAGTCGTACTCCAGCCAGTAGGAGATCCCCGGGCTGAACGGTCCGGTTCGCACCAACTCCACCGTGTTGGGTCCGGGCGTTGCCTGAACCGAAGCCGCAGTGAATTCGGCCACCACATTGGTGGCTGTGGACAGCGGGCCGTTGAACAACACCGACGAGACGCCGGCCCCGTTTCGGAAGCGAACCACCACGTCATGAAGCCCAAAGCCCGGGAGCACCACGCCATTGGAGGACCAACCGCCCAGCGCAAACTCGGACGTCAGGCGCAGCCCGGTGGCCGCGGAAATCTGCGAACCATCCAGATGGAAGTGAAACCGGTTGGTGCGGTCGCCGGCAGTGTGGGCACGCTCCCACGCCGTGGATGGCTCATCTTCCGGGACCTCCAAGGTCGCCTGGAGTCCGTTGAAACCTGCCGGATAACTGCCCTTGAAGTAAAAGTCGTCGTCCGGACCGGGATTGGATCCACTTTGGAACTGCGGATCCCCGGGGCGCCGCGTGACCGCCCCCGGGGGGGCTTCGGCCCTGAAGGTGGGCAGGCCGAGGTCCCCGAGAATTTCCGAAATGCTGGCTCCTGGTGGCGCATTGGTGCCGATCTGCCAGGCGGTGCGGAGCCCCGGGGTGGCCGGAGCCAGCACCTGCACCGTGAAGGTCACCGTGGCAGACGCCTTGGGCGTCCCATTGTCCGTCACCGAAACAGTGACGCTGTTGACTGATGGGGTTTGGGCCGATGTTGGCGACCATGCAACCCATCCCGAGGGGCTCACCGTCAGGCCGTCAGGTCCGCTCACCCGCGCGTAGGTGAGGGAAGCCGCCGGACCATCGGGATCGGTCGCTGACAACTGGAGGCCCAGCGGTGCACCCGCGCCGAGGACCACGGGGGCCACCGCGGCCGGCACCGGTGGCTGGTTGACGGCCGGAGCGCCCGGAATCGCCTCCAGCCGGACATGATCGTACTCGATCCAATACGAGACACCGGATGCCGCAGGACCGGTCCGCACGAATTCCACACTGTTCGGACCGGGCGTTGCCTGCACCGATGTCGTGGTGAATTCGACCACCAAATTGCTGGGATTCGTCAGACGACCACTGAACAGCTCCGACGCCAGGCCCGAACCATTTCGGAATCGGATCACCATGTCGTGCACCCCAAAGCCCGGAATGATCACCCCACCTTGGGCGGTTCCGCCAAGCGCATATTCGGCGGTGAGGACCAGCGGGGTGGCGGACGACGCCTGAGAGGGATCGAGGTGGAAATGGAACCGGTTGGTCCGGTCGCCCAACGTATGGGCTCTCTCCCAAGACGTGGACGGCTCATCCTCCGGAACCTCCAAGGTGGAAGGGAGCCCGTTGAAACCAGCCGGATAGGTGCCGCTGAAATAGAAATCATCATCGGGGCCGGGATTGGCGCCGGCTTGAAATTGCGGATCGCCAAGCCGCCGCGTGACCGCCCCTGGCGGGCCATCGGCACGATTACTGGGCAAGCCCAGATCACCCAGAATTTGGGAACTGCTGGAACCCGGGGGTGCGTTTGTGCCGATCTGCCAGACCGTCCGGGATCCGGTGGATTCCGAAGCGGACAGCGCGACGACGGAAAAACTCAAGCTCGCCGATGCCGGGGGCGCGCCGTTGTCCGTGACGGTCACGCTGACCGAATTGGTGGACGGTCTCTGGGCAGCGGTGGGATTCCAGGTCACCAGTCCGCCGGAAGTCACCGCGAGGCCCGCAGGGCCACCCGAGCGGGCGAACGTCAACACCTGCGCCGGCAGGTCAGGATCGGTCGCCTGCAACTGGAGGGAGAGCGATGCGCCGGGCTGGACGACCACGGTGCCGACCGGCGTCGGCACGGGCGGGCGGTTTGCCGGCGCCAACGCCCGAAGCTGAACGTAGTCAAATTCAGTCCAGTAGGAGTGGCCGGAAACGATGGGACCGGTCCTGACCATCTCGATGGAATTCGGCCCTGCCGATGCCTGAACGGACGCGGCCGGGAATTGCACAACAATGTTGGTCGGACTTGAAATCCGGCCGTCGAACAGTGTGGACGCGACCCCGGCATGGTTGCGGAACCGGATGACGACATCGTGGACACCAAAACCAGGCTGTTGGGTGCCGTTGATCGAGTGGCCGCCGTGCGAAAATTCCAAGGCCAGTTCGAGGGAGGCCGAGGACGTTACCTGGCTGGAATCCAGAAGGAAGTGGAAGCGATTGGTCCGGTCTCCAACCGTCAGCGCCCGCTCCCAGGCTGAGAACGGCTCATCGTTGGGCACGAGCAACGTGGACGGGAGCCCGTTGAACCCTTGGGGGTAGGTGCCTTTGAAATAGAAATCATCGTCGGCGCCAGGGTTGGTTGCCGCGGAATACTGCGGGTCTGACGGGAGGCGCGTCACCGAGCCCGGAATGGGCTCACTGCGCCCGCTGGGAATGCTGAACTCTCCAAACGCCTGCGAACCACTCGCACCCGGCGGTGCATCGGTGCCGATCGCCCAGAGGGTCCGAACACCGCCCCCACCGCCACCATCCGGGCCGCCGCCACCGGAGGCCGGACGAACGATCACGGAAAACGATCCGGTCACCGTCTGAACCGGAGTCCCATTATCCCTCACCGACACCGTGATCAGGTTGGTCGTGCCGGCCTGCGCAGCCCCGGGGAGCCAGGAGACCAGCCCAGACGGGCTGATGGTCAGGCCCTCGATGCCCCCCGTCTTCTGAAACGTCAGGGTGTTGGCGGGAAGGTCCGGATCGGTCGCGGTCAACTGGATGGCAAGCGGAGAGCCCACATCCACCGCCAGGGGCGCCGGCGGGCTGAACACCGGGGGACGGTTGACCTCACGCACGACGACCGTGAATGACTGCGTTGCGGACAGCGGCGGCGATCCGTTGTCGGTCACCGAAACGGTGACCAAATTGGTGGAGGGCCCCTGGGCCTCCGTGGGAGTCCAGCTCACCTGTCCGCTGGCGCTTACCGTCAGGCCAGCCGGCCCGTCAACCCTCGCAAAACGGAGGGCCCCGGGCGGATCTTCGTTGTCGAACGCGGTGAGCTGGAGGTTGAACGGCACCATTTCATCCACCGACATCTGCGAAAATGCGGGAAGAACGGGCGCCGAGTTCGTCACCGGGAACGATTCGATCTTCACGTAATCAAAGCTGATCCAGTACGAAACGCCGGGCTCGGCGGGGCCCGTCCTCACAAACTCAATGGTGTTCGGACCGCTCAGCGCCTGAACATCCGCAGCCAAGAAATCAATCACCGGCTCCACGACCTGGGTGACCCGGCTGGAGTAAAGAATCGTCTCGGCAAGCTCCGCGTTCCGGAACCGAACCACGACATCGTGGGCGGCAAAGCCGGGAATGGTCACGCCCCCCTTCGACGAGCCCCCGCCCATCAGCCGAAACGTCAGGCGAAACCGTGCGCCCGGAGACGCCTGGGGCCTGCCGATGACAAAGTGCGCCCGGTTGGTCCGGTCCCCAAGCGTCATGGCACGTTCCCAAGCCTTGGCGGGTTCGTCATTGGGCACGGAGAAACCCGAGACCGCCTCGTTGAATCCCGGCGGATAGGTCCCGGCAAAATAGAAGTCGCTGTCCTGCCCCGGATTGGTGGCCGCGTCGTACTGGGGGTCCCCAGGAAGCCGGGTCACACGGCCCGGAGGTACATCGTTGATGTTGTTCTGGGGGCTGAACTCATCCCACGGAACCTCACTCCCGACAGCCCGGGCCCCGATCTGCCAGAGCGTGCGATAGGTCGGCGTGTAACTTTCAATGAATTCCCGGATCACCTGAATCCCCGCGGGGTAGGCCTCAAAGGTTCCGATGGGAGGCATGTGGTGGACCCCCATCTCGGATACGCGCCTGAACAACACCGAGGCGTTGGTGTTCCGCAGGCGGATGAGCCCCGCACCGGGAATCCCGAGGTCGTCAAACACCGGGCCATCCAGCAGACCCGACAGGTCCGTCGGCGTCCGGAACCGGCCGTCCCAACTGCCCCGTCCGGGCCCGTTGGGCTGGTGGCAATAGGCACAGTTCGCATCCAGGTAGGATTTGAACCGATGCTCGATCGAAGCCGACGCATCATCCGTCGGCACCAGGCGCGGCAGCCCCCCCGTGCTTGTGAACGGCTGCGCAAACGCGCCCAGGTCGCTAAGCAGCGTCAACTGGTTCACGGAGGCCCCGTTGTGGTTCACCGCGCGATTCAACTGCTGGGTGCTGAACCCCAAGACCCCGCCCGCGGCCTGGTTGTGGCAGCTCAGGCACTCCGAGTGGGACGGATACCGCCAGGTCTGGTTCCGGACCACTCCGTTCTCGCTGACCTGGAAGACCACGTTCGTGCCCGACTCGGGCACCAGATCGGCATCGGACCCGTCGGACCGCCACCGGTAGGACAGCCCGTAGACCCCGTCCGAAGTCTTGACGATGAAGCGGGTCTCGATCGGGCGACTCGACTGCGCCTGGCCCCGAACCATTTCGAGATCAAAGTGCTTCATCCACACGGTGCCGGTCGGAAAGGTCCAGACATCGGACGCGCTGCGGCTGATCTTGCTGGTTGCATCCTGGAAGAAAAACCAGCGCTTTTTGATGGCGTAGTCAGACCAGAAGGGGGCGGCCACTTCGTAGGGCTGGATTCCCGTGCGGACACCCCGGGTCGCGAGGTTGGCGAAGGCACCGACCGCACTCAGGGTCGGCGGAAACGACGGCAGGACCACGTTGGGATTTCGCACCAGGCGGCTGATCCCATAGTTGACGGCCGTGCTGGCGATCAGGATTTCCCCGGTCGCCGGATCCAGACCAAACGTGGTGGGGCCCGCCTCGGCGGACAGCAGACGCTCGATGGAATAGGTGCCACCCGGCTGAAATTGAATCGCCCAGATGTGCTTCGAGATGAAGTCACCAAACACGTATTTCCCATTGAGCTCGGGATAGCGGGTCCCGCGGTACACCAACCCACCGATGGCGGCCCTGCCTTCGAAATCCGGGTTGATCCCGGTGCGACCGTAGGAGTGCACCGGCGGTTTGAAGTCCGCGGCCTCCGGCAGCACCGGGTGGGTCAGGCTCCTGAGGTTCCCCTCGAAATGGACCCAGCCATAGTTGCCCCCACGCTCGATCCGGTTGATTTCCTCGACGCGGTTTCCGCCGACGTCCCCCAGGTAGATCTCTCCGGTCAGCGGATCAAAGCACATCCGGTGCGGGCTCCGAAGTCCGACGGCCCAGAACTCCGTGCGGACCCGGGCGGGGTCCACCGGAAGCCCGTTGAACGACGTGGCGCCGATGTACGGATTGTCCGGCGGGATCCGATAGCCTCCCTTGACCGCCGGATGGGGGTTGGGCGGAAGACTTCCGGGCCGGGAATCCACGTCAATCCGCAACAGCGAAGAGAAGAGATCCTTGTCAATGCGCTGGCTGTTTTCCAGTGTGTCGTCCTGCTCACCTTCGTCACCCATCGTCACGTACAGGTAGCCATCCGGACCAAAATGGAGGTCACCGCCGTTGTGAAGGATGGACGACTCGTCTTCGAGGTCGAATAGGACCTGTTCGGACGCACGCAACGCCTCCAGCGGACGGGTCGGGTTGGCCTCAAACCGGGAGAGCCGGTTGTACATCTTGCGCGTCGTGGTGTTCGTGGGGGAATAAAAGACGAAGAACGAGCGGTTCTGCGCGTAATTCGGGTGGAACGTCAGCCCGAGCAATCCACCGTCGCCGGTGGCGCGGTTGAGATCCGTGAGATTCAGGAACATCGTGCGCGTCGGCGCCTGAAAGTTGGTGATGACGAAAATCCGGCCGGGCCGGTCGTAGTAGTACAACTCGTTGGTCCGGCCGGGAGGCACCGCGAAACCGACGATTCCGGGATCCAACGCCAGCGACGGGAAGGCGTTGGTCAACCGGTACAGGCCCGATGACGAGGCCACCTCGGGCAACAATCGCGGGACGACACGCTGGCCATGGAGTGGCGAAATCCAGAGCAACAGCAGGGCGAGGAGCAGCGGGGACTTAACTGGGTTCATGCGTGGCCTGACATCAAGCTTCCGGGCGTTTGGGTCGGCCTAATGGACCATCCTCAGCTGCCCGGATCGCCTCACCGCAGGTACCCGGCCAGGGCCGGATCCCAACAGTGGCGGCATTGGGACGTCAACCACCCGGAGACCTACTCAATTTTCCTTTGGCGTGCAATGCAAACTCCGCACAAATCTGGCTTATGCCCAGACGGAAGCCGGTTACTGGCAGGGCGGAATATTCGCGGGTTGCCCGGCGCGAACGTTGACCCTGCTGCCGGACGCCCGATAGCGTCCGATCCCAATGTTACCCGTCATCGAGCAGCTCCTTGTCCTGCAGGATCGAGACCGGCGGCAGCGCCGCCTGGAAGCCGAACTCGCCGACGTTCCGGTGCAGGAGCGGCGCCTGCGCGAGAAAATCGCCCGGCTGGCGGCCGCAGCCGATTCCCTCAAGCAGCAGGTACTGCACCTGGAGAGCGAGCGCAAAAAGCTCGAACTCGAGGTGGCCTCCAAGGAGGAATTCATCCGCAAATGCGAGGCGGCGCAATCCCAGACCAAGAGCAATGACGAGTACCGCCGGTATGCCCATCAGGTGGACACCACACGGATTGAAATCCGTTCCCTGGAGGATCAGGAACTGGTGCTGATGGAGCAGGCGGACGCCGCGTCCCGTGACCTCGAAGCCGCGAGGAAGGCGGCCGCAACGGAGACGGCCGCCCTGGAGCGTCAACTGGCCGACCTCCTGGCCCGGTCCGGGGTGCTCGCGCGGGATCTCGAAACGGTCGGGGGTGAGCGGGGACGGCTCGCGGCCGCGGTGGAGCCCGCCGTCCTGTCCCGCTACGAGCGGCTGCTTCAAACCCGGGGCGACAGCTGCGTGGTCGGCGTCACGGGTGCCATCTGCGGTGGATGCCACATGAAGCTGCCCCAACACGCATTCCTGCTGGCCAAGGCCCAGCGGGAGCTCGCGAGCTGCCCGTTGTGCAACCGGATCCTCTACTACACGCGGGACATGGAGCCGGAGCCATGATCCGTCCGCCCCGAAGGCACCGGAACTCCTTCCCTTGGCGCCACCCGGAGCCGTACCGTCCCGCCCCGTGAAGCATCAGGGCAGGGCACTCGGCGCCGCGGCGTCCATGGTCGCGCGCATCGTTCTGGTCGCGATTTTCCTCTCGGGTTTTCTTTCGCTGGCGTGGCCACGGAGCTTCCTTGCAGGCGCTCTCGCCGCGTTCCTCGGGCTTCTGGCCGCCCTGTTCACCCTGTGGTTTTTCCGGGACCCCAATCCACGGGTTCCCGACGGCGCCGGACTCGTGGTCGCCCCGGCCCACGGTCTCGTGGACGTCGTGGACGAACTGGACGAACCGGAGGTCATGCAGGGGCGGTGCCGACGGATCTCCATCTTTCTCTCGGTGTTCGACGTGCACGTGCAGCAGGCCCCGGTCGCAGGTCAGGTGTTTCACGTCCGCCATCATCCCGGGCGGTTTCTCAACGCCCTCAAGACGGAATCCGCCGCCCACAACGAAAACGTCCTGATCGGACTGCGGACCGCCGACCCCACGGACACCCGGGTGGGCGTGCGGTTGATCGCCGGGCTGATCGCACGGCGCATCGTGCCCTGGGTCGCCGCCGGCGGGTCCGTCGCCCGGGGAGAGCGGGTTTCGCTCATCCAGTTCGGGTCCCGGGTGGACTTGTATCTGCCGCCCTCCGCGGAACTCCGGGTGCAAACCGGCCAGCGGGTCGTCGGAGGCGAAACCATCGTCGCCCGCCTTGCGTGATTGTTCCATGACCTCCGAGAACCCCACGCCGACCGGCGGCCTGAGGCCCGCAGACGGGGAGGACGGCCGCCTCAAGATCTACCTGCTGCCCAACCTGTTCACGGCTGCAAACCTGTTTTGCGGCTTCCTGGCGCTGACCCGGATCGTTGAGGCCGATTTGGCGAATCCCGGGTATGCGGCGGCCATCAAGGCGTCGCTGTTCTACATCCTGCTGGCCTGCATCTTTGATCTGCTCGACGGTCGCGTGGCGCGCATGGGTGGCTCGGAATCGCCGTTCGGTCGGGAGTTCGACTCCCTGGCGGACATCGTCAGCTTCGGGGTCGCCCCCGCATTTCTGGTGCACCGCATCGTGCTGCGGGATGTGTTCCGGCTCCATCCGGAGGTGGGCTGGTTCATCGCCTCGCTCTATGTGATCTGCGGCGCCTTCCGCCTGGCCCGGTTCAACTGCCTCGCCGCAGCGGCGGGGACCGGCGGGGGCAAATACTTCATCGGATTCCCAATCCCCGCGGCAGCCGGCGTGGTGGCTTCCCTGACCCTCCTCATGTTGTGGTGGGACGAGAAGGACTTCCGGTTTGGCATGTGGCGGTTTGCGCTGCCAATGCTCCTCGTTTTCCTGTCGGCCATGATGGTCAGCCGGGTCAAGTACCCCACCTTCAAGACCATCAACTGGCGGACCCAGCATCCGTTCACCAAGTCCCTGATCATCGCGATGTTCATCGGGATGCTGGTCATCCTCTGGAAGAAAATTCTGCCGGTCACCGCCCCCATCCTGTTCGTGGGGTACCTCCTCTACGGATTCATCCGGCCCTTCATCTCCCGCCGCCTCCAACGGGAGATCGAAGTGGACGACGATCCCGACGACGAAGAGGCTGCGGACGAGGCTGGCGGCCAGTGATCCCACCGGCGGATCGGACCCAAGTCCTCATGACGGCCTGGCAGGATTGGATCATCTCCGGTGCGGTGGGCCTGGGCGCCGGCCTGATCACCGCCGCCCTCGGCGGCCCGATCAACATCACCGTCGTCAACGAAAGCGCCCAGCGTGGCTTCCTGCGCGGCCTGCTGATCGCCCTGGGGGCGACCAGCATGGAGGTCCTGTACTGCGGCCTGGCCTTCGCCGGGTTCGCCGAACTGTTCCAACGCCCGGTCGTCCGGGCCTCCATGGAACTGGTCAGCTTCCTGCTCGTGCTCTGGCTCGGGGTGAAGTACCTGCGCGCCGGCCGCCTGGAGGTCGCGCCGGAGCTGGAACGACTGGAGCACCTGGTGGAGGAGAAATTGCACCCGCACACGGCATTCTGGACCGGGTTCGTGCGGGTCCTCGCAAATCCGGGCGTGCTGCTGCTGTGGATCGGCATCACCGGCTCCCTGGTCGCCCACGAGGTGCTTCGCCCCTCCCTGCCCTGCAAACTGCTGTTCTGCGCCGGGGTGGCGGTGGCGGGCTGCACCTGGTTCGCCGGGCTCAGCGCCGCCGTCTCCCGGGGGCACGGACGCTTCTCATCCGCAACGTTGTGCCGGATTTCCCAGGGGAGCGGACTGCTGCTGCTGATTACCGCGCTGTTGATCGCCAGCCGCCTCGTTCTGGCCCTCGCGAAGACCCGGCACTGACCCTGGGCGTCGTCAGGCCTCGAAATCTGCGGCGCAATCCCCCACCACCCCGAAGCGCCGTCACGGTTCGGACGCCATCTGGTCCGCGACCCACGCGCGCATCCTGGGCTCCAGTATTTCCAGGGGCAGGGCCCCGCGACCCAGGAGGGCGTCATGAAAAGCCCGGACATCAAACCGGTCGCCCAAAGCGCGCTCCGCATGGTCGCGAAGTTCACGGATCTTCAACTCCCCGATCTTGTAGGCGAGCGCCTGGCCCGGCCAGACGAGGTAGCGGTCCACTTCCACCACGATGTCATGCCCCGTCTTGCCGGAGTGCGACCTGAAGAACTCGATCGCCTCTTCGCGGGTCCAGCCGAGGGCATGCATGCCCGTGTCCACGACGAGCCGGATCGCGCGCCACATTTCGTAGGTGAGCTGGCCAAACCTGGAGTAGGGATCGGTGTACATCCCCAGTGCCGGTCCGAGACGCTCCGAATACAGCGCCCAGCCCTCCACAAAGGCGGTCACGCCGGCGTGCTTCTGGAACTCGGGCACGTCCTCCAATTCCTGCGCGAGGGCGATCTGCAGGTGATGTCCGGGAACCGCCTCGTGAATGGTCAGCGCCTCCATCTCCCATTTGGGACGCATGTTCAACGCGTAGGTGTTGGCATAAAACACGCCGGGCCGTCCGAAACCGGCCGCGCCCGGCTGATAGTAGGCCGTGGTCTGCGACTGCTCGGCATGACTGGGAATCGGGAGGACGCCGTACGGCAGCCGGGGCAGGCGCCCAAACAATCCGGGCAGTGCAAGGTCCACGCGCTTGGCAATGTCGCGATATCCCGCCAGCAATTCCGAACCCCGCTCGAAATAGAACTGCGGATCGGTTCTCAGGAATTCGAGGAACTCCGCGTACGATCCCCGGAAGCCCGACTGCTCGATGATCCGATCCATCTCCGCCCGGATCCGGCGCACCTCGGACACCCCCAGTTCGTGGATCTCGGCCGGCGTCATCCGCGTGGTGGTGTACTGCCGCACCCGGAAACCGTACCAGTCCACCCCATCGGGCAGCAGGGTCGCCGCCGTGGTCTCCCGGGCTCGCGGCAGATAGTCCTCCACGAGAAACCGGTGCAGCGCGCGGAATCCGGGATCCACCGCGTTCGTGAACACCGAGCGCGCCGCAGCCAGGAGGGACTCCGCCTCCAGCCCGGGAATCGCCCCGGCGCCCGCCAGCAGCGGACGCAGGAGCGGACTGCGGTCCGGATCCTCGGGGACGTTGTTCAACACCTGTTGGGGCACATCACGCAGCGTGATTCGCGGCGGCGTGATGCCCCGCTCCAGCCCGCGCCGCAGCAGCGCCTCTGTGGCGACGAGCCGGGGCGCAATCCCGTGAAGTCGCGCCAGATAGTCGTCTGCGTCACGGCGGGTCCGCAGCGGCATTACCGAGAAAATCTGAGCGATCTCCTGCTGGGGGCCCCACATCTGATTGATCGCAAGCAGTTCCTCGGGAAACCGGTCCCCCTCCATCTGCTCCCGCACCTGGCGTTCAAACAGGTCGCGGTACAGGTGCTCGTCAGGCGACAGCGTCGCGGGATCCACGGTTGCCAGGATACGCAACGGACGCGACGCCTCGCGACGACGACGGGCAAAGGCCTCCTCCGACAGGTCCGACCACCGATGATTGAGCCCCGGGTGCCCCACCGCGGTGGCCATCTCCGGGTTTTCAAACAACCGATGGCGCCAGCTGAGGTCATAGAGCGCCCGGAGACGCTCCGCGGAATTGGTCGGACCCCGGGGCGGCATCAGCGCCTCAAATGCGGCGTCGAAAGCGCCGGAGGCCGCGGGAGTCGCCGTGAACCCAAAGACTCCTGCGGCCAGTCCCGCCGCGATTGCCACCGCCCGCAACATGAAGCAACAAGAAGCGGGGTGGCAGACGAGGTCAAGTCAGGGGGCGGCAGGGGGCGGAAGAAAACGACGGGACACTTGCCGTTGAATGGGATTCGCGGTCGCTTCAGGGTGCGTCGGCGGGCGCCCATGATTTCCGACCCCTCAGTGCTCCGTGAATCCCTGCTGGATCTGGAATTTGACCAGCTGCAGGAACGCCTCGTTGCCGCCGGCCTCCGCAAGGCCCATGCGCTGCCGGTTTGGCGGAGACTTCACAGGGACCTCCCCGCCGGGGCCTCCGGGCCGACACCCCTGCACGGCCCTGTGCAGCGCTGGCTCGAATCCTGTCTGGGCGCGCCGGGGACCCTTCCCGTCCCGTCGGTGCGCCAACGCATCACCAGCACCGACGGGCGCACGCGCAAATTGCTGGTCCGCCTTTCAGACGGACAGGAAGTCGAGACGGTCCTGATGGGCTATCCAGGCCGGACCACGGCCTGTATCAGCACGCAGGCGGGCTGTGCCATGGGGTGCGTTTTCTGCGCCACCGGCCAGATGGGGTTCGTCCGCAACCTGCGCGCCGGAGAACTCGTCGCCCAGGTGCACGAGGCCCGGCGGCTGTTGCAGGGAGAGGGCACACCCGGCCTGCGAAACCTGGTGCTGATGGGCATGGGCGAACCGCTCCAGAACTACGAGGCCGTGATCCAGGCCCTGCGCATCGCATGCGACCGGCGCGGGCTCAACCTCGGACCGTCCCGGATTTCGATCAGCACCGTCGGCGTCGTCCCGGGCATCCGAAGGCTGGCGGAGGAACCCCAACCCTATCGTCTTGCCGTGAGCCTGCACGGCGCCTCGGATGAAGAACGCGCTGCGTTGGTCCCGGCCAACCGCCGCTGGCCGCTGGCCGAACTGCTGGAGGCCTGCCGCCACTACGGCGCACGGACCGGGCGCCGCATTCTCTTCTCCTGGACCCTGATCGCCGGCCGCAATGACACCCCCGAACACGCCCGGCGGATCTGCGAACTGCTCCGGGGGCTGAACGCGCACCTGAACCTCATCCCGCTGAATCCGACCGACGGTTTCGCAGGCCGGACGGCTGCAGCATCGGCGGCCGAAGCCTTTCACAGCGTCATTCGCCATGCCGGCATTCCCTGCACGCTTCGCCAGTTTCGCGGCATTGACGTCGATGCCGGCTGCGGCCAGTTGAGGGGTACTCGAAGCCGGACCGGCCACCTGGAACCGGCGACGCAGCCGGACAGATCGGTCGCTGGACAGCCCGCCGCCATCAATCCGGACTGAAGCGCACCCCTCTCACCCGCCCTCCCTGCATGGTCAGGATGCCCCAGTCCGAATTGAACCGGGGGGAATTGGAGTGCCGGAAAACCAGGGATTCCTGAAGCGCGAGCTCGCCTTGGGGGCTGACGCCAACAGCCAGACTTCCTCCGCTGTCGAGCAGCGTGAGGGTCCCGGAATCCCCGGAAGGGGAGGACCACCCAGTCCCCTCTAGGTACCGGCCCATGATCCTGCGCACTTCCGCCTCGGTCATGCCCGGGCGGATGCGCCCGAGATCCTTCAAGAATGGCTTCCGGGACGTCCACGGGACCGCATGCAACAACGCCAATATTCCCGCGAAGGCCGCCATCGGAAGCACGCGCCTTCGAGGCGCGCTCCCGTCAAACAAGGCGATTGCAAACCCGATGGCCGTTCCCAGATAGAGCCACCCGGGGAGCGGCCAGGTCAGCACAACCTCCACGTACGCAAACAGCATCACGGTCAGCGAGGCAACACCCGCAACCACAGCCTTCACGAAACTTGAATGGCAACGACCGCAGTCCCAGTCAAGCCAGCCGGGGACGGTGCCGTTTTGCCGGGGGAACCCCGCTTTTTCATGGACTCGCCAGCATTTCCAATGCCTTTTGGGGACATACGCCATGCGCATCCTGTTTGTCGCCGATCTGCACTATTCGTTGAAGCAGTTCGACTGGCTCATGTCGCAGGCGGACACCCACGACATCGTGGTGATCGGCGGCGACCTGTTGGACGTCGCCTCCGTGCTCGAGCCGCAGGTCCAAAGCATCGTGGTCGAGAAGTATCTGGCGAAGATTGCCAGCCGGAGGCCCCTGATCGTCAGCTCGGGCAATCATGATGGCGACCGGCGGTCCGTGGCGGATGAATCGGTTGCCGGCTGGCTGCAGGAGATCCGACGAGACCAACTCCATGTGGATGGCGACAGCGTGGTGCTCGGGGACACCCTGTTCACCGTGTGCGCGTGGTGGGATGGGCCAGTCTCGCGGGCTGAAGTAGAAGCCCAACTGGAGCGCGACGCCGCGCGGCGTCTGCGCCGATGGGTCTGGGTCCACCATTCCCCTCCGGACCAAAGTCCGGTGAGCTGGGCCGGACGCCGGTTCGGGGGTGACGAATTCCTGGGACCCTGGATCGAGAAGTTCCGACCGGATTTTGTGCTCTCGGGGCACATTCACAATGCCCCGTTTCTGGACCGGGGTTCCTGGCTCGACCGCGTGGGCACCGCCTGGGTGTTCAACCCGGGGCGCCAGATCGGCGCCGTTCCCACTTTCATCTCGCTGGACCTCGATGCGATGTCCGCGGAATGGACCAGTTTCCAGGGGCCGGAGACCCGGAACCTTGCGACGCCGGTTCCGGACGCCGCTGCCGACGTTACCGTGGCCCCGATCGCGGGTGGCGGTGCATGAGGGAGTCCAGCACGTCATCCACCATGCCAAGGTGGTCATGCCCCTCGTATTGGGCCTTCACATCCACCAGGTAGCGGTTGAGTGAATCCAGCCGGCGCGCCAGGAGGCGGGCGACATGCAGGGCCACCTCCGGAGCCGCCTGGAGAAAGGCCTCGGGATCCTCGACCACGGCGAACGTCGCGGGCGATAGCGTGCGCACCGTGGCCGTGCAAGGGGTCCCCAGAAGCGCGGACATCTCCCCAAAGATCGCACCCACGTCCGATGTCCGGGCGACGCACACTTCGTCGCGGAGCACCTCCACATTGCCGCGCAGCAACACCAACAAGGGCGCCCCGGTCTGCCCCTGCTCGATGACGGCGGCGCCGGGCGCCACCTCGCGCCGGGGAGTCGCTTCCAGAAGTTTGTGCAACCAGTCCACTGCGGAGGTTCCCTTACCGACGATTGCGCGGTCGGGCAAACTGCAAATCAAACTGCCGTCATGGCACTTCGCGGATCCGCAGGTTTCGAAACTCCACCGGGGATCCCTCGGATTCCAGGCAGAGATAGCCCGTCGCGGGCTCGCATCCGGTTCCGCCGGAAACTTCCTCGCCATTCACCCAAAGGCGGACCTCCCCGTTGATGGCCCGGACGTAGTAATGATTCCACTCCCCCACACCCCGGCTGAGGTTGCGGCTGGGGAAACTGCGCTGGCCGTCCGGGGCCACCGGGGGAAAGGGCCTCATTTTGGCGCTTCCGGTGGGGAACACGTCGCCATGCGAGGTGAACCAGTCGGCCTTTTTTCCCGGATCGCGCTCGTATTGCTCCGTGTATCCGTGGTCCAACACCTGCACCTCGATGCCCTCGGGCAGCCGCCCATGCCCCTGCTCCAGCTGCCGGATTGAACGTTCGGTCGCCCAGAGAAATACCCCGGAATTGCCCCCGGACCGCAAGTGTCGCCACTCGGCCACCAGCTCGAGATTGGTGATCGAGTGGATCGAGCGAATGACGCCGACCGGCTGGCCCGTGCACTCAATAAGATCGCCCGTGAAGGTCCACGTGTTGCTCGCGCAATTCACGTTCACGAAATCCGATTCACCGAGCGCGCGCCAGCCGGGTCCGATGCCGTCCACCCAGGCTCGGGGGGAGGGAGGGGGTACTTCGGCTCCAGGGGTCGCGACTGCCGTGGCAAGTGCCACGAGCACACACGCCGGGATCACCCTTATGAACGGGAGGAACTGCATCCGGGGAGTGTCAGGTGCAACTCCGGACCAGGGCCAGTCGAATCCGAACGGGCCCCCGCGGTTTCGGGGTGCGTTTGACACCCGGGCACAGGGTCCATACGGTGCGGGCGTCAACTATGAATGCCCCTCAAAACTCCGTCGTGACCCCTCCGGTTCAGGATACCGTCGTGACGCTTACCCACGCCGCGGCCCGCCATATCGCGACCATGCAGGCCGAGGCGGCGGAGAATTCGGGGAAGCCCCTGCGGGTTTATGTGGAGGCTGGTGGGTGCTCCGGCATGCAGTACGGCATGCAGTTCGACGAATTGCGCGATGGCGATCTGAGCTCCGAACAGCAGGGAGTCCGGGTGGTGGTGGATCCCTTCAGCGCCAACTACGTCCGGGGTTCCGTCATTGATTTCAGCGACGCGCTCACCGGAGGCGGCTTCAAGATCAACAATCCCAACGCCCAGAGCTCCTGCGGCTGCGGGAAATCGTTCCACAGCTGAGAGCCCCGGCTTCACTCGGAACCGGGTCGGCCGCCTGGACCGGGAGGTGGTCTACGGAGCCACGGCGAGCACGCTGACTCGAAGTTTTCCGGCCAGAACCTCGAGATCGGGCTGATCCAAAAGCAGCGTTCGATGAGCCTCCACGGCGATGACATTGACGCCGGCCCTCGAGCAAACCTCGACGGTACGCGGGCCGATGCACGGAATGTCGAATCGGAGGTCATGGCCGTCCTTGGCCACCTTCACCGCGACGGCGCCGCCGTGTTTGCCGGCCAGCCCCCCTCCACGCTCCAGGCAGGCGTCGGTTCCCTCGAAGGCCTCGACGGCCAGGGTCGTGCCCTCCTTGACCACAACGCTTTGGCCGATTTCAAGCCTGGAAATCTCCTTGGCAATGCGCAGTCCGAAAGCCACGTCCGACTGTTGGGCCTCGCGGACGGACGGTCCCGCGCAGTACCCAGGCCCCGGGAGCCAGGGCCGAAGCCAGCGCAGCGGCTCGATGAGGGTGATCCCTTCGCGCTGCAGTTCCTCCGCAACCGCACCAAACAGGCTGTGGGCGTTCCGCTCCTTGATCCGGAGCAGCAGCGACATCGCGCGGAAGTCGGGCCGCACATCGAAGAGATTCCTCGGCGCGAGCTGCCCCAGCATCACGCACTCCCGCACACCGCGCTCCTTGAACGCATCAATCATCCGGCCCAACTGCCCGACCCGCAACCAGACCACCTCGTCCACCCATTGCGCCAGCGCCGGATCGGTCTCGCCCTCCGCAGCGGTCGCCACCACACGCAGCCCTTCCTCACGGGCCTGCCTGGCAAACAACAGCGGCAACGATTTCGATCCGGCAATCAGGCCGAGGGGTGGCGGTTCCACCCGCCGAGACTAGGGCCTGGATTCGCGCGGATGAATCCAGAAGATTCTCCGACCGGAATTTGATCCCCGCCGATTTCACCCCGGTGTTCGCCTGCAGATGATTCCTCGTTTCCTGATGCGATCCGTTGTTCTGTGGGCGGTTCTGACGCCCAATGCGGCCCGGGCCATCATTACCTACGGCGCCGGCAACGGGAACACCACGCGCCCGCCAGCGCCGCTCGAGGACAGTGGCTGGATCTCCCAGACCGACCTGCCGCCTTCCGCGACGGCCGTGGGACGGCATCATTTCCTGACAGCCACCCACGTGGGAACCCAGGTGGGAGGGACCATCCATTTCGATGGCCTGACCTACACGGTGGTTCGAACCGCGGACGCTCCCGGAACCGACCTCCGCCTGCTGGAGATCGCCGGTCGCCTGGCGACCGGACGCATCGCGGTCCCGTACACAGGCACAGACGAGGTGGGCCGGGGGGTAGTGCTGCACGGTCACGGATGGGGCCGGGGGACACCGGTGTTCCGGACGGTGCCCGGTGGCGAGGAGCTTCGGGGATGGCTCTGGGGGGGCCAGACGGGACGCTTGCGTTGGGGCACCAACGTCATCACAGGCGTGACCGCGTCTCCGGGGAATGCGAGCTTGCTGGTATCCATCTTTTCTTCAGACGGCGGAGACCATGAGGCCACGGTGGCGTCCGGAGATTCGGGGGGAGGTGTGTTTTTGCTCGACGCCAGTGGACGGTGGGTGCTGGCCGGGGTGATCTACGACGTCGAGGCCAGATTCAGGCAGACCGTCGAGTCCCCGAGCTTCAGCGCCGCCCTGTTCGACCGACGGGGCTTCTTCGCGCGCACGACCGACGGCATCTGGGCTCAGATTGCGGACGACGACAGCACCCCCGGGACGATCTGGCAGGCATCGCGCGTTTCCCCAGTCACCGGATGGCTGGCCACCGAAACCCAACGCAGTCCATCAACCTCCTGGCCGGTGCTGCGCTCCTCGATGACGGCCGCGGGCCCGTATCGGGAGCATGAAGCCTATGCCGTAAATCCCTCGTTGAGGGTTGTCCGCTTCAAGAATTCCGACCTCCAGCGTTTTTTTCAACTCGATGGGGAATCGCGGATCCAGTCCATCGAGGACCGGGGGGATTTTCTGGAAATTCAATATTGAAACCCAACCGGTGCGCGCCATCGAGTCGGCTTCCAGAGGAACCCATTGGGCGCGGCCCAAGGATGGCAAACCCCACACGGGGACCCGACGGGCAAACGGATCGCACCCACCGAGCCCCTCCCACCGGACCGCCCCGGTGCGCGCCGGAACGGATCAACTCAGCTTCCACTGCCCGGGCATCGCGATTTTGTAGAAGCCGTCGGCATCCGGGAGCGACTTGGGCTCGGCATCCCAGGCCAGACGATCCGGAAACAGGTTGAGATCGGAATTGAGCGCCTGCTCCCAGCCGATCTCCACCCCGGAGTAGGTGGCAAACCGTCCCATGATCGCCGTCAGGGTGGACTTGGCACCGTTGAATCCTTCATTGTACTCGGTGTTGTTTCGAATGGCAGCGAACAGGTCGTCATGTTCCTGCTGGTAGGGGTCCACCGGCTTCGCCGACCGGAACCGCCAGTCGTCGCCGGAAACGGGCTTGATCTGGTGCCCACCTACATTGCAGGTGCCCTTGGTTCCCACTGCGTGCTCATTGACTTCGCTCCAGCAGCCGCGGATATGACGGCACTGGCTGAACACGGTGGACCCGTCGGCATAGAAGTACTCCACGGCATGGTGGTCGTAGATCTCCCCGTATTCGCGGGCGGTGCGCACCTGCCGGCCGCCCATGCCACGGGCCTTCACCGGGTAGCCATCCTTCACCCAGTTGGCGACATCGAGATTGTGGATGTGCTGCTCGACGATGTGATCACCGCACAACCAATTGAAGTAGTACCAGTTGCGCATCTGGTACTCCATCTCGGTCTGGCCGGGCTTCCGCGGATTCACCCACACGCCGGCGTCGTTCCAGTAGACCCGCATGGTGTGGATGTCCCCGATGGCGCCGTCGTGCAGGCGCCGGACGGTCTCGATGTAGCCTGGCTGGTGATGCCGCTGCAGGCCGATGCCCACCTTGAGATTCTTGCGCTTCGCCTCCTCCGCCGCGGCCAGGAACCGCCGCACCCCCGGGCCATCCGTCGCCACGGGCTTCTCGGCGAACACGTGCTTTCCCTGACGAATCGCCTCCTCGAAATGCATCGGACGGAATCCCGGAGGTGTCGCCAGGATCACCACGTCGGCGAGCGCGATCGCGTCCTTGTAACCGTCAAACCCGACGAACTGCCGCTCGGCCGGGACATCCACCTTGGAGCCCTGTGACTGCTTGAGGTTGGCCAGTGCCCCCTCCAACCGGTCTTGAAAGGCGTCCGCAACCGCCACCAGTCGGGTTCCCGGAACGTTCAACGCCTGATTGGCGGCGCCCGATCCGCGGCCACCGCAGCCGACAAGGGCGATCTTCAGGGTGTCGCTCGACTGCGCGAACACAAGGCGGCCGGCGGCGAGGGCGCCGACGGCGGCCGTTCCCGAGGACGAGATGAAGCGCCGCCGGGAAACACCCGGGAGGCTGACGTGGGAATTCATGGGAAACAGTGGATTCGTTGCGTTTTTCGACTCCGGACCGCGCCCGCAGATTCATTGGAGATTCTTGCAAGGCCGGATGGATTCGAACTGTGTGGATCGGCCGGTCCGGGGGCAAGCGCCGAATCCCTGATCATCGAGATTCAAGATTCGCTCCCCTTCGGACGTCCCGATCCCCCGCCCGCGTGCGACGGAGAGTCACTTCTGTGCCGGCCAACTGGTCCACCAACGTGCCAGTTCGGCCGGAGTCTCCGGAACCTTCAACGGGCGAACCACCCGCCAGCCGAGAAACTGGGCGTCCGTAAGGTACCATCGCGACTTCGGCAACTGGGGGTCGCGCATCTTCCAACCGGAATCGCTGGCCTGTCGCGCCGCACAACGGAGCTTCTCAAGGTCATCATCCCATGAGCCGCCACGGGCCACATGAGGGTACTCCGCAAACCCGAACAGCACCGGATTGTCCGGCGGCAGCAGCGAGTAGGCATCGGCCTTGTACCCATCGGTGACCCACTCGGCCACATTCCCCAGCATGTCATGGAG
Source organism: Verrucomicrobiia bacterium (assembly GCA_019634635.1). NCBI lineage: Bacteria > Pseudomonadati > Verrucomicrobiota > Verrucomicrobiia > Verrucomicrobiia bacterium. The sequence goes on along the minus strand of JAHCBB010000016.1, from coordinate 43,401 downwards.
CCCGAAGGGATTGGGCTTTTTCTGCCCCACCTTCTGGTACTTGCCGTCCGCATTGTCAAAAAACCACGCGTACTCTCCCGCCTGGTCTGGGTCATCCCCCCAGAAGTAGGTCGTCGAGGTGCCCGCCCTCGCCGCGTACTCCCACTCCGCCTCGGTGGCCAACCGGTAGAAATGTCCGGTCTTCGCCGACAGCCAGCGGCAGTACATGAGCGCCGCGTAATGGGTCATGCTGATCGCCGGAAACCCGTCCTTGCCCATCCCGAAGCTCATTTCCACGTACGGGGTGGTCGGACGGCTGACCGCATCCGCCTCGCGACCCGTGTACGGATTGCCGCCGTCCGGAGGCCTCGCGAACTCCATCATCAACAGCAATTCCCGATTAACCCGCTCGGTGCTGACGTTGGCCCCCTTTTCCAGGCTGGGGAACTGAAACAGTTCATACTCGTTCCAGGTGACCTCGTTCCTGCCCATCCAGAACGGATCCACCCGGACCCGACGCCGCGGCGATTCATCCGGTTGGTGGCCGGGGGTGTCGGAATCGCTCCCCATCTCAAATTCCCCCCCGGGAATCGCCACCATCTCGAAAGTCACCGAGTCGTGGACCGTTTCCGAGTAGTCCTTGTGCACCACGGGCGAGGTCTGCTCGTTCTTCAGCAACATCGCATGCAACGCAGCGATCACCGCATCCCAGTCCCGATCCCCGGAGGCATCGGGTTCCCGCTCCTGGAGAACCAACCCCTCGGGCCAATACGCGCCCTGATCAATCCAGTCGCGCAGGAGATCCGTCCTGGACACTGGCAATGGCCCCCCTTTCTTCGCCGGAGGCATCAAGTCGTCGTGATCGGCCGGCAGGATCGTGGTGGTGTAGACCGCCGACGCCAGGGCATCCCCCGGCACCAGGTGCGGTGACGTCAACGCCGCCTCACGATCATCCAGGCGCAGTTTTCCCTTGGCATTGCCCTCCTTGTGACACGACACACACGACATCTCGAGCAGCGGCTTGACCTGCCGGACAAAATCCACTTTTTCACGCTGTTGAAGCCGGATTTCCGCGGGCCAGACGGCACCCTCGGCGATCCAGAGCCGGAGCGTCTCCTGCTGGGCGGCGGACAACTTCTCCCCCTTGGGAGGCATCACGTCGTCGTGATCCTCCGGAAGCGTCGTCAAGGTGTACAACGACGACTTGGCCGGTTCGCCCGGAACCAGGGAAGTGCCGGCGTCCCCACCCCGAATGGCTGCCTCGCGCGTCGTGAGCGACAGGTCCCCCTTGGGCTTTTCGTCCCCGTGACACTTGAGGCAGTACACCTCCAGCACCGGCCGGACCTCGCGTTTGAAATCCACCGCGGCGCCCGCGGGACCGAAGGCCGCGAGGGCACCCGCAAGAAGTCCGGGGAACAACGTCTTCAGTTGCGTCACGCGCCAAGTTATCCCGGCGGTGCCTTCCGGTGTCAAACCCGGGCCGGACTTCGGCACCACCGCTCACTGCAGGGAGGTCCTGCCGGTGAGCTCGTCGTCGTCCCAGCCGCGCCGACTGTGGAACACCCACCAGTCCACCTCGTCCTTGCGCCGCTTCTCGGGTGCGGCGTGGTTGTCGGCAAAAATCAGATTCAACCGGTCGCCATGGGCCGAGCGGTCCCAGTTCCAGTACGGGATTTCCCACAGCAGCACGGCGCGCGACGGACTGACGACATCGGCATCGCGCCGGCCGCTCACCGGTTTGCGCTCCTCATAGGTCCCGTTCTTCCGGAGGTAGATGTGATTCCAGATGTACGTGACGTGATCGTTGTCGCGCAGCAGATCCCGAAGCATTCCGATCGAGGGGTCCTTGGCCCGGATGCCCGCCGGGCAGGTGAACAGGCCGGGAAGCGGCTGTCGGACGAGGCGACCGGTGTAGTTGGTTGGCTTGTTGCCGTTCTTCGCCAGGTAGGGTTCGAGCAGCTCCGGAAGCCAGACATTGTCGGGACGCAGCGCGTGGTCGGCCCCCCAGGCGCGCCCCCAGTTTCGGACCAGGGGAAACCGGGCGCCGAAGTCGGCCGCATACAACGCAGTGGCGATGCCAATCTGCTTCTGGTTGTTGAGGCAGTACGCGTGGTGCGCGCGGGCCTTGGCCTTGGCAAGCGCCGGGAGCAGCATGCCGGCCAGGATGGCAATGATGGCGATGACCACAAGCAACTCGATCAGGGTGAAGCCCCTGCAAAAAGCCGACCGCCCCGCCGAGGATTTCATGCTCCACCTCACGCACCTCCCTCACGAGAGTCAAGCCCGTTTCCGAGAGGTGCCCCCCCGATCCCGGCGGCCTCGAAATCCGGACGTCCGGAGCCGGCAGAGGCGCAAAAGCGCCGGAAGGCCCCACCCAGCAACTCGTCGGTGTCCCGAGCGATTTCGGCATCCGACACCAGCCACCCCGACACGGCCAGATCCCGGTACCTGGCCGCGAGAGCGTTCGTCAGAATGTCCCGGAAGTGCGCCCACTTGTAGACCAACTGGTCCAGAACCCGGGCGTCGCTGTGCTGGGCGGTAAAGCTGGTGCCCAGCAACTCCAGTCGCAGGGTCGTGATCTCGTCGGCGAGGCGGGGAATATTGGTGAACCACCAGCAGCCAAACGGATGGAGATTGCGGAACTTCCGGGCCAGCACGACGAGCTCATGCTGGTTTTCCCGGCTCAGGCAGGTGACGAGAAACCGATGCTCCGGGTGGGCGGCGCACAGGTTCTCGAGCGCCAGGAGATCGCTGCGCCCAAGCCCGTCCCCGGCGAGACGAAGCGCCGGATTCACCGCCCGCCGCACCCCCATCATCAGGGCAAACGGCTGTCCGTGTTCGCGGCAATGCGGCAGCACGGCGTTCTCGATCATCCACGCGGCCGTCGAGTCCCCGGGCCAAGCGAACGACGGCGGGAGGGACACCATGCAATAGCGCGCGTCGAGACGCCGGGTCCAGAGCTCCAGGAACCGCCGGATGGCGTCCGCCGTGGCCTGGTTCCGTTCCGGAGAAACAGGAAACCCGTCGGACTGGAGCGCACCGGACGACGCAGGCCAGTCGAGGAGGAGCGGGTCAATCCGCAGGGCTGCAAAAAATCGGGGATCCCTCACCAGTCCCCGCTGCCACACTGCGCGCTCCGCGGGATCCCATGGCGAATTGGTCATGCCAACGCCCGCGACGCGGGCGGCGGTCATCACGCGGTCCGCAAACGTCGCCGGAGTCTGTTCCGCGAACCAGCGGCGCAACGCCGGGAGGTCCTGCCGCCGCGGGTCAAGACCCAGGGCTTGCAGGGTGGTCAGCACACCGCGGCACGCTTCCGAAACCGGGGAATGCTTGACGAACAGGGCATCCCATATGTAGGCCGCCTGCTGTCCGCGGGGCGCCGCCCAAAACTGGTCGAACGGCACCTCCAGCTGGCGGAAGGCCTCACTGACCAGATAGTGGTACACCAATTGTTCATCCAGCCCCCACAGCACAAGGGATCCGAAGGACGGGTCGAAGAGATGCGTGTGGATGTCGAGCACCGGGGTGGCATCCAGCGCACGCCGGACCCGGTCCCGCCAGTCGGAGTCGGAAAGCACCGCAACAGGCTATCCGATGAGGCGCCAGGAACGAAGCCGGAAGCACCGCCCGCAGTCCCTGCCGGACACCGCGGCCGTGCCGCCGGGGGCAGACCTCTCCCGTGACCCCCCGCTTCCAACTGGTCCAACTCCGCAACGGTTCCTGGAGCATTCGGGACCTTGAGGTTGCCGAGACCTACCACCCGGTGGTCGGCCCCGCAGCGGAGGCGGATGCATTGTACGTCCGCCAATTGCGCATTGCCGATCGCCTGCGTGCCGTGCGGGAGGAGCCATTTGTCGTCTGGGACGTCGGGCTAGGCGCGGCCGCCAACCCGCTCGCCGTGGCCCACTCGGTCCGCGCGGAAACCGGCCGGTTGAGAGTTCTGAGCTTCGACCACACCCTGGAGCCGCTGCGATTTGCGCTCCGCCATGCCGGGTGCCTCCAATACCTTCACGGCTTTGAGGCCGGGGTCCGAAACTTGCTGGACCAGGGGCAGTCCACGTTCCGGTCCGGGGCGGTCACGGTGGATTGGACGCTGCACCTGGGCGATTTCCCGACCGTGCTCCATGGCCCGGAGGCACCGGCCTGGCCGGCCCCAAATGCCATTCTGTTCGACGCGTTTTCCCCGGCGCGGAATCCGTCCATGTGGACGCTGCCCCTGCTGACCCGGCTTCGATTGCTGGCCCACGAAGCATCGCCCTGCGCCCTCGCGACGTACTCCCGGGCCACCCTCGTCCGGGTCTCGCTCCTCCGGGCCGGATGGATCGTGGGGGTCGGATGTTCCACCGGGGAAAAGGACGAAACGACCGTGGCGGCCAATCAGGCATCGCTTGTGGAGCGTCCGCTGGACGACACCTGGCTGCTGCGCGCCATGCGCTCGTGCAGCGCCGAGCCGATGACGACGGTGCCGTACGTGCAGGCACCGATGTCCCCGGCAACCCGCGAGGCCCTGCGGGACCACCCGCAATTTGCCGGCAGCGCCATTCGGACGGGCTGAGCGGTCCAGGGGCGTGCGACCGGACCCGCTCCGGGCAGGGCGCATGCGCCCCCCGGCCGATGGAGACGAAAACCGGAGACAAAACCATTGCCTCATCCGGCATGGATATGGCTAAGTCACTCGCCTGTTCGTGATCAGAAACATCAACATTTCAAGGACCCCACCCGGGCGGGAAGGTCATTGATGAACCGCCGCCGCATGCAGGTGCTCTACACAGGCCACGTCCAGGGCGTGGGCTTTCGATACCAGGCCAAGCAGCTTTCCACCGGATTCGAGGTCACGGGGCGCGTGCGCAACCTTCCGGACGGCCGCGTGGAACTGGTTGCCGAGGGCGAGGAATCGGAGCTTGAAGCGTTCCGGAAGGCGGTTCGCTCAAGCGGACTTCACGGGCTGATTCGCGACGAGGACATCCGGTGGTCGGGCCCAAGCGGAGAATTCCGGGACTTCGCGATCACCTCGTGACGCCGATGAAGTACGCCATCATTGCCGACATCCACGCCAATCTGGAGGCCTTCCAGGTGGTCCTTGAGGACATCAAGCTGCAGCAATGCACCCATGTGGCCTGCCTTGGCGACATTGTCGGCTACGGGGCCAACCCGAAGGAATGTCTTGAAATCGTCCGGGGGATGAATATTCCGACCGTCAAGGGAAACCACGACGAGTACATCAGCGTGGATGATGACCCCGATGGCTTCAACGACGCCGCGGCGGAAGCGGTGAACTGGTCGCGCTCCCAATTGACCCCGGAGGACCGGAAGTGGCTGCGCGAACTGAAATACCAGAGGCTGGTCGCGAACTTCACCGTCGTGCATGCGACCCTCGACGTTCCCCAACGGTGGGGGTACGTCTTCGAGAAGCTCGAGGCCGCCGCCAGCTTCACCTACCAGCACACCCAGGTGTGCTTTTTCGGCCACACCCATGTGCCCGTCGCGTTCATTCGCGACACGGGCGTCCGGGGCGGCACCTACTCGAAATTCCGCGTGGAGCCGGGCAAGAAGTATTTCGTCAACGTCGGAAGCGTCGGCCAGCCCCGGGACGGTTCCCCCAAGGCCGCCTACGTGGTGTACGACATGGCTCAACAAACCATCGAACTCCGCCGGCTGGAATACCCGGTGGCCGAGGCCCAGCGCAAAATTCGCGCGGCAGGACTCCCCGACCGCCTTGCGGACCGGCTGGCGGTTGGCCGGTAGGCGGGCGGACAGGCCGTTTCGGCGCGGGTTTCGATGAAGATTCTCATCCTGAAACCCAGCTCCCTGGGCGACGTCGTGCAGGCCCTTCCCGTGGCCCGACTGATCCGCTCCCACTTCCCCGCCGCGACCGTGGACTGGTGGATCCATACGGATCTGGTGCCCCTGCTGGCCGACGATCCCGACATCCATCGCGTCATTCCCTTCGATCGAAAGGCCTGGGGGCGTCCGTCAGGATTCATCGCGGCGGGCCGGGAAATTTCGGGGTTGCGACGGGAGCGGTACGACTGGGTGCTCGACCTCCAGGCCCTCGCGCGCAGCGCCGCCGTGGCGTGGCTGACCCGCGGCGCCCTGACCGTGGGGCTCGATGACCGACGCGAAGGAGCCCCGGCGGCCTATGACCTCGCCGTCCCCCGCCCCGGGCCGAACCGCCACGCCGTGGAGTGGTACCTCGCCGTGCTCCGGACGCTGAAGGTTCCCATCCACTGGAATTTTGAATGGATTCCCCATCACCCGCGGGCGGCAGCGGCAATCCGCAGCCTGTCGTGCGGCGACGAAACGGTCTGGATCGCCCTGCAACCCGGGGCCCGGTGGATGAACAAACGCTGGCCGGTCACCCATTACGGTGAACTCGCACGCCGGCTGACTCTCAGGGATCCCAGATGGCGCGTGGCCGTCCTCGGGGGCCCGGGGGACCGCCCCCTGGGCGAAGAAGTCACCCGGGTCGCCGGAAACCGGACCGTGGATCTGACCGGACGCCTCTCTCTGCCCGAGATGATCGAGTTGATCCGCAACTGCGCTCTGATGGTGACCAACGACACCGGGCCGATGCATGTCGCCGCCGCCCTCCGCCGTCCGGTGCTCGCGCTCTTCGGCCCCACCGATCCCGCGCGCACCGGTCCCTACGGCCAGCAGAACTCCGTCCTGCAGGTCGGTCTCGACTGCGTGCCGTGCCTGAAGTCTTCGTGCAGTCATCCGATCCCCATGGCCTGTCTCGCGGGTCTGGAGGTGGAGCGCGTGGTGCGGGAGGCCTTGGACCGGCTGGAATCCGCCCGCCCGCCTCCTTGCCCGGATGCCCCAAAACCCTAGAGTTCGCCGCATGAACCGTTCCTCGGCGCTGCCGGCCCTGATGGTGGGCGTCTGTGGCGTCTCGCTGCTGCGCGCCCAGGTGGATGTGGATCTCGCGATGGAGCGCGATGCCTTTCTGCCTGCGGAGCCGGTGGAAGTGTCTGTGCGATTTGCCAACTTCACCGGCGCACCACTGACCCTCGGCGCCGATGCCGAATGGATCCAGTTCACCGTGGAGGGCGTGGACGGACGGGTGGTCACCAAGCGGTCGGACCCGCCGGAAACGGGTGAATTCACCCTCGAACAGGCCACCCGCGGAAAGCTTCGTTGGAACCTGACACCCCTGTTCTCCCTCGAGGATCCCGGGATGTATCGCGTGTACGCGACCGTCTCGCTTCCGGACGGAGATCTCCAGACCACGACGCCAAAGGTGTTTGAAATTGTGCCGGGCGTTGCGCTCCACGAGCCCCGGGAGGTGGGCGTCCGGTTGCCCGACGGCACCACCGACCGGCGCAAGTACATCCTCCAGCAGGTCAATTTCCTCAAGAAGCTCCAACTGTACCTCCGGATCACGGATCCCACCGAGTCGCGTACCCACGCGATCATCGCCCTGGGGCCCACCGTCAATTTCGATCGGCCGCAATGGGTGGTGGACCGGGAGACCCGATTTCACGTGCTGCACCGGGCAACGGGAGATCTGTATGCGTATCACATTTTTCAGGGTGACGGTTCCCTGCAGACGCGACAGCTCTGGCAGGGAGATCCGCGTCCCGATCTGGTCTTCGTGAATGACGCTGGCGAGGTCGGCGTCCGAAGGGGCCGACGACGTCCGGATCCCTCCGATATTCCCGCGGTCCTGCCAGCAAAATCCCCGGGGCCTGCGGCTGCAGCGGAAATCCCCCCGCCGGAGGTGCCGCCCACGAATTCAACGAGTGATGCCCCGCCTCCGCCCCCCTGATCCGCCGCGAATCCATGCCGGCAGGGTCTGGATGGTCTTGGCGGTCTGGTGGATGGTGTGCCTGGGCAATGCCGCTGCCGCCGCGGAACCGGTAATCCTCCTCCTGAAGAACGGGGACCGGATTTCCGGGGAGGTCGTTTCCACAAACGCAAATCGCATCGTCATCCGCTCGCCATTCACCGGCAGGATCCCGGTGCCGCGGGAGCACATCCGGCGGATCACTTCCGAGTCCGAACTGGCGCAGGAGGCGGCGGCGGCGGTTGCTGCGGCGGAGGCGCCGGCCAAGGAGGCCGCGACACCTGTGGCCACCACGGAGGCACCGGAATCCCCCGTGCCACCGCCACCGCCACCGCCACCGCCGGCAACCCCAATTCAACCGTCGTCGCCACCCGCGGTTGCTGCCGCAAGCCCCCTGGCACCGACCAATGCGGTACCCGCCACCCCGCTGATTCCCGGCTGGTTCACCGGCATCTGGACCAACTGGCACGGTAATCTGCAGGCCGGCCTGAACATGGGGATGGGCACCACGGACCGGCTGAATATCTACCTCAACTCGTCGGCCTCGAAAAAGTGGGGACGCACGGTCAGTTCGGTGACTTACAACGTTTCCTACGGGGAGGTGAATGGCGTACCAAACGCCAACATCATGGCGGGAACCGTCAAGGTGGACGTGGAGCTCTCCCCAAACCGACGGTTGTACACCTACACGCAGGGCGCTGCCGGATACGACGTCATCCGGAAAATTGAACTCGAATATCTGGTCGGCGGTGGTTTCGGCTACCGGATCATGGACAAACCCAAACGCGTGCTCGCCGTCGAACTGGGCGCCCAATACCAGGAATTCAACTACACCGTCGGCAATGATCTCACCACCGTTGCGCTGCGCCTTGGCCAGAACTTCAACACCTCGATTGAGAAGCTGTCGGTCAACCAGAGGTTCGGGTTCACCCCGTCCTTCGATGAGTTCTCCAACTACCAGTTCAACTTCGCCCTCACGCTCAGCTACCCGCTGTTTAAGCCGCTGACCATCAATCTCAATGTCATCAACCAGTACCTGTCCCGGCCGGCCACAGGGGTTCAGAACAATGACCTGCAGGTCCAGACCACGCTTGGGGTGACTTTCTAGCCCTCCGAACGCCCCCGACCGCCGGATGCGACGTCCGGGAGGAACTTGCCCGGGTTCAGGATGCCTGCCGGGTCCAGCGCGCGCTTGATCGCGAGATGCAAGTCCCGGGACTCCCTGGAAACCGCGTCCGACCACCAACGCCGCTTTGCCAGTCCGATGCCATGTTCCCCGGTGATCACGCCCCCAAGGGCAAGCACACCGCGGAACAGGTCATCCAGGCAGGCTTCACTCCGCTCCCGCTGGGCCGGATCGTCATCGTCCCGCATCACATTGACGTGGATGTTGCCGTCCCCGGCATGACCGAAACAGGCAAGCGGCAGGCGATGCCGCCGCTGCAGCCGCGCCGTCAGGCGAAAAAGATCCTCCAGACGGCTCCGGGGAACGACGATGTCCTCATTCAGCTTGGTCAGCCCGGTATCGCGCAGCGAATTACTGAACTGCCTCCGGAGACCCCAGAACTTCTCGCAACCGGCATCTCCAAGACCTCGTTGGAGCAGGACCGGACGGCAACCGCGAAGGACCTTGGCGAGGGCGTCCAGTTCCCGGCAGACGCTGGCCCGGTGACCATCCAGCTCGACGATCACATGTGCGCCGCAACGTCCCAGCAGCCGGGACCCCGTACGGCGCTCCGCCGCCCGCAGCGTGAAGGTGTCCGCCAGCTCCAGCGCCGAAGGCAGAAAGCCCGCCTTGAAGATCCGCCGGATCGCCTTTGCAGCGGAGGCCATGTCGGCAAACCCGACCCCCAGGCAGGCCCGATAGGGCGGCTTCGGGATGAGTTTCAGGGTCGCCTCGGTGACCACCCCCAGCATGCCTTCACTGCCCACGAACAAGCGGTGGAGGTCAAAACCAGTCTTGTTCTTGTGGGTGCGGGACCCGACACGAACCACCGATCCATCCGAAAGAACCACCTGCAAACCAAGCACATAGTCCCGAGTCACTCCATACTTGAGGCAGCGCGGTCCCCCGGCATTCGTGGCAATGTTCCCGCCAAGGCTGCATTCGGCACGGCTCGCCGGATCCGGCGGGTAGTACAGGCCCCGGCGCTCGACCGCATCCTGGAGGCGGCCCGTGATCACCCCGGGTTGAACGACCGCAACAAAATCCCCCGGTGAAATCGAGAGGATGCGATTCATTCGCGCCAGTGACAGGGCGATTCCCCCATGAGAAGGGACGCATCCGCCGACGTAGCCATAGCCCGATCCACGCGCGGTCACGGGAATCCGGTGGCGGGCGGCAAACGCCAGGATCCGGCTGACCGATGCCACGGACTCCGGCAGGCCCACCGCATCTGGTGTCTGCGCCGCGTACCAGCGATCGCCGGAATGCGCCTGACGGGTCTCCAGATCCAGCCGGAATTCCCCCTCGGGCAACTGCCGCGCCAGAGCTCTCAGCCGGGCGGCGGAGTTCATGGACCGTCCAGCCCGCCGGGAATCTCCTGCGACTGAAGAAACTCACGCACCTCGGCCTCCTCGGCGGACGGCACCTGGACGCAGATGCCCCCGGTGACCATGGAATATCCTTCTGTTGCAAGGGCAGCTCCCATGTTCTTCAGCGACACCGTAAATCCGGCCGCCTCCAACCGGGAACGTGTCATGTCCGCCTCGACCGGACTGAAATGGTTCGAGACCGTCACCCAATCCATGGTCGGTGGAGTACCACCCGGAATCCGCAGGAGCAACCCAAACCAAGCTGCCCGATGAACTTGACATCCATCGCACCGGGTGAGATTCATCCGGTCGCGATTTCGAAATCCGTCCGATTGCCCCGTTGCCACAGCGCCATTGGTCCCGTCCCGGGCCGACGTGTCCTGGGGGAACCGAGGGGGCGGCCGGTACCGCAGCCGCATCATCCAAAAACACCTATGAGCATCTCCCAAAAGCGCTCTTCCAGCCTTCGCCGCTGGATGGTAGCCACCGCCACTCTGTGTGGTCTGACGGCACTCGCCGGCTCCCAGACCGTCTCCACCGGCTCCCGGGCCTCAAGCCTCCTGTTCGCCCAGGCCCGGCCAACTGTCATCATTGGCGCCCCGGGAGCTGCCGCACCCGCTGCTCCGACCGTCGCCGCTGCCGGAAGCACGGCCAATTGCTCTTCGGTGAACAGCGGACTCATCCAGGCCAGCAAATCCATGCCGGCCGAAGTGTCCATCAATGACACGTTCACCTACACAATCACCGTCACCCCGGTGGCGTGCGTCGGTAATGTGGTGGTGACCGAGACCATCCCACCGGGAGCCTCCCTGGTGAGCACCGATCCCCAAGGCAGCGCGGCGGGCGGTACGGTGACCTGGAATCTTGGAGACCTCAATGCGGGCGAGACCAAGGTGCTGAAAGTGACGGTCAAGGCGGACAAGGAAGGCACGCTGGCCTCCTGTGCGACCATCAAGGCCGATCCTCGCGTGTGCGCTCAGACCGTGGTCGGCAAGCCGCAGCTGGCCATCGAAAAGACCGGTCCCGCCGAGGCGCAGCTCGGGCAGGACGTGGCGTATTCGATCGTCGTGAAGAACATCGGCAATGCCGTGGCCAAGGGCGTCGTGGTGACCGACAAGGTTCCGGCCGGGCTGGGCGGTGTGCGTGAGGTTCCCTTCACCGTGGGCGATCTCGCCCCGGGAGCCTCAAGGACCATTCCGATCACCCTCAAGGCGGCCGAGCGCGGCAAGTTCTGCAACGTGGCCGTCGCCTCCGCGGCCAACGCCCCAAGCGTTCAGGACGACGCCTGCACCGAAATCTTCAAACACCTGCTGAAGGTGACCAAGACGGGTCCTGCCGAGGAGTTCTTTGGCAAGCAGGCCACCTACACCGTCGAGGTGCATAACCAAGGTGACCGCCCGCAGACCCAGGTGGTCGTCACGGATACCGCCCCCTCGCAGACCAAGATCGTGAATGCCCCGGGTGCCTCCATCGCCGGCAACACCGCGACCTGGACCGTCCCGACCCTCAATGCGGGCGAGAAGAAGCAGTTCACCGTGGTGCTCACCACCTCCCAGCAGGGACGCTTCTGCAACACAGTGTCGGCCCGGAGCGCACAGGGGCTCACCGATACTGCCGAGGCTTGCACGGTCTGGAAGGGCGTTCCGGGAATCCTGATCGAATACGTGGATGACCCCGATCCGATCCAGGTCGGTGAAACCTCGAACTACACGATCCGGATCACCAACCAAGGGTATGCCGACCTGACCAACGTGACCTGCGTTGTCGAACCCGACACCGAGGTTGACCCGGTCAGTGCGTCGAGCGGCGGTACGATCGTCAACCGCAAGGTGGTCTACCCGACCGCTCCGAAGCTCGCCCCGAAGCAGTCCCTCACCTACACCTATGTGGGCAAGGGTGTCGAAGTGGGTCAGGCCTACACCCGGGTGCTGGTCAACTGCGACGAGGTGAAGGCGCCGATTGAAGAGGTCGAAGTGACCAACGTCTACTAAGGCCTGAAACCTCCCGCCCCCTGAGGGCGGTCTACGGGCGCCTCCGGAAATCGGAGGCGCCCTTTTCGTTGGATCACCCGGCGGACTCCCACACCACCGGGCGTTCGGCCTACATGTATTCGACGTTCGAGGGAGGGAACCACTCCTTCAACGGGATCTCGGTTGCCCGGAAGCGGTGTCGCGTCATCCCCGCCGAGGTCCAGTTGCCGCACATCATCTCCCGCCACGATGCGCACCACCGTCGCGATCGCGGACAGGACCTGCCGTGCTCAAACCCAGACGCTTCCCCCAGGCGTGGTCCATCGCCCTCGCGATGATCCACGCCCGTTGTGCGTCACCTCCGACGAATCAGCCTGCCACGATCCTTCCCGTTGCCATGGCGAACCCGACATCCGCTGCGGGAGCATGGGAAGCGAAGTCGTGGGCCTGAATTCCAAGACTGGGGTGAAAGATCCTCGGAACGAAGCGGATCAAGATTCCCCTCAAAAAATTCCGCCTTGGAAACCGGCTGGGGCTTCACAACACGTTCTTGGGAAGTCTGCCCCCCTGATTTCCAACCCATTGCCTCGCTGCAATGTCCGAAAAGACGCAACGCCAGATTCTGTCGTCCACGTTGCGGCAGCCGCCCTCCAGTTGAAGACGCCCGTTCAGGGAGATTCCGGACGAATCCGAAACAGCCCCCCATCGCCATCGGGAATCTCAAACTGCCATTCACGCGGCTCTGACGGATACGAGGGATCGTTGCCGGGCAGATCCACAAACTCCCAGGAATCGGATCCCAGGACACCCGCCTCCTCAAGGTTTAGCGAGCGGTTTGCGGGCTGAACCGCCCTCAGGATCACCCGTCCACCGTCCAGAAGGGCCTCCAACCCGGATGCGGTCTGCGCCGGCGGATCTCCCAGCTCGTCAATCCACTGCATAATCAATTGCACTCCTGCGGGATCCGGAATCGCGCTCGCCAGCGGCGGCATCTGGCGCGGACCTCGGACGGCAATCCGTTGAAGCAGTTGCGAGTGAAACGGATCCCCGGGAAGCAAGACCAGATTGGCCGGATCACCGCCATCATCGTTCAGACGTCCAAAGAGGATCCCCGTACTGGCGGTGCGAGTGGCCAGACGGAGATCGAGGGGTCCCCCCCCTGTACCGCCGCTGCGGTGGCACGGGGCACAGTTCACTGCCAGCCACGACCGGGCCCGGTACTCCAGACTGACCGACGCATCCTCCGGGGCCGCCAAACGGCGGAGCGGACGTGTGGATGCCGGCGGATTCGAGAAATAGCCTGCCGCCGACAATGCGGCCACCTGGTTGATCGTCCCGGAAAACCCATGGATCTCGCGATTCAACTGGGCGGTCTGGAAGCTCAGAGTGTGGCCTGCCTGAGGCGTGTGGCAGGCGAGGCATTCCGCCCGTCCCGGGTACCGCCAGACGACCGGTACCATCCGACCATCCACTTCACGATCAATGACTTCATCGTCTCCCTCTTCCGGAACCAGCAGAGCCTCTGAGGGGGAGCTCCACCGGTAGGCAAATCCGTGGACACCGAGGTCGTTTCGGACCAGAAACCGGGTTTCCACCCGTCGCCGGGTCGTGGAATCACCAGGCACCGTCTGCAGCTCAAAATGCTTGACCCACACGGTGCCTTCAGGGGCTGTCCATGGAGCTTCCGGCGAGAACCCGATCCTGGAGTCCTCCGAAGGCAGGGCGAACCAACGCTGCTTGGAAGCGCCATCCGACCAGAACGACAGATTGACGTCATAGGGCACCATGCCGTCGGCCGGCGTGAGTGTCGCCAGGTCCGTGAATGCCCCCGTCCCTGACAGCAGCGGAGGCAGGGGCTCACCGGAAAACTCGGCGTCGTACTCCAGCCGCCCGATGAGGCCGGTGCTCAACTGGCAGGCCAGCACCGCACCGTCACGAGGGTCGGTTCCAAACGCCGAAACCGCCGCAAAGCCCGTGAGGCGTGTCACCACCGGACGCCCCCCTGCCGCATCACGCTTCAACGACCAGACGTTGCCGCCGACGTAGTCGCCAAAGATGTAGGCGCCATGCAATGCCGAGAGGAGGCGCCCGCGATAGACGACCCCGCCGGTCACCGAACGCCCTCGCAGGGGACCAGTGCCGTGAGGGTAGGTGTAGAGCGGGGCGACATAGTTGAATTCCGGATTGGTCAGGAATCCGGCCGGGGCCCCGGCCTTCGGGCCCGACAAAGTTCCCTCGCGAAAGGCCCACCCGTGATTCGCCCCCTTTCGACTCACGAACACCATCTCCTGGGCGCTTTGACCCACGTCTCCGATCCACAGCTCGCCGGTGCTGCGATCAAAGGAAAACCGCCAAGGATTGCGCAAACCGACCGCCCAGAATTCGGTCCGGACCCGCTCCGGATCCACCTCCCGCCCCAGGAAGCTGGTGGCACCGACGAACGGATTGTCCGGAGGGATCGCATAGTTGGTGGTGTAGGCAAACGTCTCGGCCGGATTGTTGAGATCGCGATTGGGGGGCAGCGAGCCGGGTCGCCGGTCCACATCAATCCGAAGGATCCCCGCGAATAGGTCCCGATCAATCCGCTGACTGTTTCCATAGTTATCGTTACCCCCACCCTCATCTCCGACCGACACGTAAAGATACCCATCAGGACCGAAGTGAAGATCCCCGCCATTGTGGTTGGCTGCATCATCCGGCTCGCGGAACAGGGGAATCTCGGATTCGGAATCTGCCACGTTGGGATCATGAGCCGAAACGCGGAACTCGCTGAGCACATCGTGCAGGTAGCGGACCCCGGGGGGGCCGGTCATCTGGGTGCGAAAAACAAAAAACCTGCCGTTTTGCGCGTATCGGGGGTGGAAAGCCAGTCCGAGCAACCCCTGCTCGCCCCCGTAGACCGTTCGGTTCCGGATATCCAGGAAGACAGTACGCGTCGGTGCCGCCAGATTGGTGACCACGAGGATCCGCCCCCGCTGTTCCACGATGAACAGCCGGTTGGTTTCCCCCGGGGGCGAGACGACCGCCACGGGCGCTTCCGAACGGAACCCAAGCGCATCCACGAACCGATAGCCCGGTGCCCCGGGATTCAGCGGAACCGTCAGGTGCCCGGCAACCACCCGGTCGGGGATGCCGGAACCGATCGCGATCACGCCGCTCCACAGGGAGAGCAGAACTGTAAAAACCTGTCGAATCACCCCGGCAACCTGCCTCACGAGGCGAACGAGTAAAGTCCAGGATCCGCATTCGACGCGAAAGACCCGTGGGGGACAAACCACCGGGTTCCGGTGCGGCGGAATTCCATCACCGCCTTCCCCTCAACGCAGGCCCCGCTTAAGGTCCGCGGCCTGTGAAGCCGATCCTCTTCCAATGGGGCCACCTGTCCATCCACGCCTTTGGGGTGCTCGTGGCGCTGGGCTTCCTGGCCGGACTTTGGATCGCCGGCCGCAACGCCAGGGCCGCCGGCCTCTCCGCCGCGATGGTTCACGACTTGGCCCCCTGGTTGGTATTGGGCGGTCTCGCCGGCGCGCGACTGTGGTATGTCGTGAGCTATTGGAACCGCGACTTTGCCGGCCAGCCTTGGACGGAGATGTTCGCCATCTGGAGGGGAGGGCTGGTGTTCTATGGCGGGCTCGTCGCCGCCACGCTGCTCACCTTGTGGCGGCTGCACCAGCTGAAGCTCCCCATGTGGACGGTGGCGGACTGTCTCGCCCCGGGAATTGTGGTCGGGCATGCATTCGGGCGGCTGGGTTGCCTCATGAACGGCTGCTGCTTCGGACGACCAACGGGGGTCGCCTGGGCGATCCGGTTTCCGTCCGATCACGCCACCGAAGGGACGGGGGTGCATCCGGTCCAGATTTATGAGGCCGGGTTGAATCTGATTTTTTTCGCCCTGCTCCAGCTTCTGTTCAAGCGGCGCCGGTTCCCCGGACAGGTCTTTTGTGCCTACCTCGCCGGCTATGCCGTCCTGCGAAGCACGGTCGAAGTCTTCCGCGGCGATTACCCGCGGTCCGGGCTGCTTGCGGGCCTGACTCCGGGCCAGCAGACCAGCATCTTGATTCTTGCAGCCGGTATCCTTTTGTACCTTTGGCTGCAGCGGCGCCCCCGACCCGTCACGGCGCCGCGGCCCTGAATCATGCCCGAACTCGACGTTTTCACGGTGGACACCTCGCTGCCCGGGGTGCGGCTGGACCGCTTTCTCCACGAGCGGTATGCCGACAGTTCCCGGGGCGAAATCCAGCGATTGCTGGCTCAGGGCTGCGTCCGGGTGAATGGGCGGCCCCCAAAGCCCGCACAGCACCCGCGAGCCGGGGATGTGGTGCAGGTCGAATGGCCGGATCCCACGCCGGCGACGGTGCTCCCGGAGGCCATCCCGCTGGAGGTGCTTTACGAAGACGCCGATGTGCTGGTGATCAACAAGTCATCGGACCTGGTGATGCATCCGGCCGCCGGGCACAAGGACGGCACTCTCGTGAACGCGCTGTTGCACCATTGCCACGGGCAACTCAGCGGCATCGGGGGTGTCATCCGTCCGGGAATCGTGCATCGGCTGGATCGGGACACCACCGGATGCCTTGTGGTGGCGAAACATGATGTCACCCACCGGGACCTCCAGGACCAGTTCGCCACCCGCCGGGTTGAAAAGCTGTACCAGTGCCTGGTTTGCGGTGATCTGGATCCACCCTCGGGCCTGATCTCGGGCCGGATCGCGCGGCATTCGGTGGATCGGAAGCGTATGACGCTGACCGAGGGCGACGGCCGGGATTCCCGGACCACCTACCGGTTGCTGGAACGACTCCGGAGCGCGGCGTTTGTGGAAGCCCGGATCCACACCGGACGCACCCACCAGGTACGGGTCCATTTTCAACACCTCGGATTCCCCCTGGTGGGCGACCACGTGTATGGACACCGGGCAAATGTCCGGCTCCTCGAGGCGACCGGCTACCGGGCGCCGCGCCAGATGCTCCACGCCCGCACCCTCGGATTTGTCCACCCCGCCAGTCGGAAGTGGTGCGATTTCCACGCGCCGCTGCCCGCCGACTTTAAAGAGGCCCTTGAAACGCTGAGGCAGACCTCCGGCTCCGACCCGGAACCTACAGCCCCGCGGTAGCAGGCAGCGGCCGGGTGGCCCGCTCCTGAAGCCACCGGATGTCCCGATTGTAGGGTTGCTCCAGGGCATGATCGGCATCCACCCAGCTTGTGCCGCGCCGCAGGGGCGGCATCGTGCGCCCGTCCACCCAGCGGCGGATCTCCGAATGGCCGTCGGCAAACGAAAGCCCCCCGGCCTGCCCATGATAGGCCCCCGGCAGATCCACCTGCCAGCGCACCTGTTCCGGCGCATCCGGCCACCCAGTCATATCAATGAGGAAGTTGCCGTAATTGATGGTGTCCTCACGCTGGTCCCAAAAAAGCGCCGTCATGGAGGCTCCCGGATCCACCAGATCCCCAAGCCGGCGGTACAGGCGCCACGGCGGACTGACGGCGCCGGTTGACAGCGACAACGCGCCGCCAAATCCACCGAACCACAGGCTCATGGACATGCTGCGGACACGCGGCACGATGCGCCCCTGCCACGGCCCCGAAGACGGGGTCACCCGGCTCGCGTCGGACGGACATCGAAAGATGGCGGCAGCGCCACCGCAGTAGGGCCAGATCGGGCTGACATGAATGTCGCGCGTGACATCCCAGTTTGACGGATTGTCCGGATTCAAATCCAGCCAGCCATCCACCCAGGCCGGCATGGCCAGTTCCGTTTCACGCGTGGACGCACTGGCCGCAGGGATCCGGTCCGAATGGTCCAACGCGTAATTGAGCCAGGCCAGGGTGAGCTGCCGGTGGTGGTTCATGCACTGGATGCCCTGCGCCCGCTGACGGGATCTCCCCAGCACCGGGAGCAGCAACCCGGCCAGAACCGCGACGACGGCAACGACGACCAGGAGTTCAACGAGGGAGAATCCCGTCCGACTCCCCCGAACACTTGACCTCCTGCTTGAATGGCCGACGCCCCCCGCCATGGAGAACCATGCCGGGGACGATCCGAACCGGCAAGGGGCTCCGGTTCACCCCCCCCGTAGATTCGCAGCACACGATCCGGGGGCGCCCCGAGGGCCATCGCGGATGCCAGCGCCCGGTCGGAGCCGTCAACAGCCGGGATTCGATCAAAGGGAGAAATGCTTCCGCACGTAGGCCTCCAGCTTTCTCGCGTCGGCGTTGAACCGGCGGATGCCCTCCGCAAGCTTGTCGGTGGCCATGGCGTCCTCGTTGTGCATCCAGCGGAACGTCTTTTCGTCGAGCGCCAGTTTTTCACCCGGGCTCTTCTGCGCCGCCTCCGGGGTCAACGCCGGGGTGAGCTCCCCCTCGCTGGCCGCCAGCCGGTCAATCAGGTCCGGACTGATCGTCAGCAGGTCGCAGCCCGCCAGCCGCGTGATCTGCTCAATCCGCCGGAAGCTCGCACCCATCACCTGGGTCCGGTATCCGAACTTCTTGAAATAATTGTAGATGGCAGTGACGGACGCGACACCGGGATCGGCATCGGGGGAGATCTCGGCACCGCTCTCCTTGCGGTAGTAGTCGTAGATGCGGCCGACGAACGGCGAAATCAGGGTCACGCGCGCCTCCGCACAGGCGACGGCCTGCGCGAAGCTGAACAGCAGCGTCAGATTGCAATGGATCCCCTCGGTCTCCAACGCCTCCGCGGCACGAATGCCCTCCCAGGTGCTGCCGAGCTTGATCAGCACGCGCTCCCGGGAGATGCCCGCCTCCTCATACATCGCAATCAATGACCGGGCCTTGGCGAGGCTGGCCTCTCGGTCAAAGCTGAACCGGGCATCCACCTCCGTGGAGACCCGGCCGGGCACATGCTTCAGGATCTCAATCCCGAACAGCACGAACAACCGGTCCATCATCGCCACCAGCCGGGACTCCGCGTCCCCGGACACCCCTTGCGCGAACGCGACCGCCTGGTCCACCAGATCGCGGTATTGCGGCATCTGCGCCGCACCGAGGATCAGCGAGGGATTGGTGGTCGCATCCTGCGGATGCGTCCGCGCGATGGCGTCAATGTCGCCGGTATCGGCAACCACCACCGTGTACTTCTTCAGTGAGTCGAGCAGGGACATGGAATGCAGGGAGGATCGGGGACCGCCGGACGTGGTGCAGGCCGGTGCGACCGGCAGCCTAATCCAGCTTTTTCACGCGGATGTTCTTGTAGTAGACGAAACTGCCGGGATCGTGCGCCTGGAGGGCGATGGTGCCGGCATTGAGCTTGCGTTCAAAGTCCTTGCCGATCTCGCGACCCGCTTCCTCCTGGAACTCATTGACCAGTTTGCCGTCCACGAACACCTGAATCGTGTCGCCCTGGACCCGGATGCGGTAGTCCCACCACTCGTTGTCACGCGCCGGTGTTTCGCGAACGTCCTTCACTGCGTAGACACTCCCGGTCCGGCGCCAGTCGCTTTGGGAATTGTTGACCTGAATCTCATAGCCGCCCCAGGGCCATCCGGCATCCTGGAATTTGGTGTGGACGTATACGCCCCCGTTGGCGCCCGGCGCGGTCATCACGTCGAGGCGCACCTCAAAGTCCTTGAACGGCTGCAACGGGCCCACGTAGTAGTTGTGACTGCGGTCGCCGTTGGCGAGGAAGGCTCCATTGACGATCTTCCAGGCTTTGGGGTTTTCACTCACCCGCCAGCCGTCCCAAGTGCCGTCAAAAATGAAGGTGTAGCCCTCCGCATCGGTGGTTCCGAGGCGGGTCCCGGGGGCGGTCAGGGGCGGACCCGACGCCTTGGACGTCGTTGAGGTCTCGGAGGGTTTTGCCGTGTGATGGACACAGCCGGAAACCACGACGGCGGTGCCAATCGCGAAGAGGGACAGCGAAAATTTCATGACCGGGCGCCTTGATACGCAGACCTCCCGGGGCCCGCAAAGCAAATCCCGACGGGTGGAAGCCTCGACGAAGCGTCGCGAGGTCATTGCCCGAGGCCAGTGCTTGCCCGCGCCGACAGCGGCGGCAACGATCCTCCGGGCCCGCCTTGAAGGCGCCAAGACCCGTGAACCCTCCCCCTGCACCTCCTTCCGAATTCCCGCGCTCCCCGGTGGAATCGCTCCGCAGTTCGGTCCATCGCCGGATCACAGACGCGGGCCTGGTCGCGGTGATCCGGGCGCCGGATTCCTCCGTGGTTCCCGACCTCGCAGCCGCCCTCGCCGCCGGAGGGATTTCCATCGTGGAAATCACCACCTCCACCCCGGGATTCGCCGGTGCCATCCGTCGGACCCGTGACCACCTCGGGGACCAGGTGCTCGTCGGGGCCGGCACCCTGCTGTCCAGGGAGGATTGCATGACGGCCCTGGGAGCTGGCGCCTCGTTTCTGATTTGCCCTGTCCTGCGTCCGACGCTGGTGCCGCTTGCGCATGCCGCCGGCTGCCCCATCGCGCTCGGGGCGGGAACTGCCACCGAGGCCCAATTGGGACACGAGGCAGGCGCCGACTTCGTGAAATTGTTCCCTGCGGAATCCCTCGGCCCGGGATTCATCCGCTCCCTCCTCGCTCCCTTGCCACACCTTCAACTCATGCCCACCGGCGGGATCGGCGTCGCCAACGTGGCCGCCTATCGCGCGGCCGGCTGTGTCGCTGTGGGGGTGGGGGGCTCCCTTCTGGCGGCCGACAAGATCCGCGCCCGCGATTGGAAAGGCATCTCCCGGGCTGCCGCAAGCCTCGTCGTGGCATGGCAGAGCGCCGGGAACCCCGCTTGCACCGGGGAACGGGCTCCCTAACGTCGCTGAAATGTCAGAGAGCCCGCGCCCTCCCCAATATCCCGTCCCCCCGTTGCTGGATCTGCCACGACGCCGTCCAAGGGGACGGGTCCGCTGGTGGGTCTGGGCCGCGGTGACGGGCGGCGGACTGGTCCTCCTTGGCATCCTGATGCTCAGCCTCGCCCTGGACCCAGGGGGCTCGCGGCGTGCGACTCCCGACGGACGGGCCGGTGCTTCCGCTCTCATCGAGGAGATCGTGGAGCACGGCGGAGCCGGGGAGAAGATCGCCCTCATCGAAATCCAAGGAATCATCGGCGGCCCGCTGCGCGGCAGTGCCGGAATGGTTGACCTGGTCCGGGACCAGTTCGACCGCATCGCCAGCGATCCCGCAGTGAAGGCGGTGGTGCTCCGGGTGGATTCCCCGGGGGGCGAGGTGCTCGCGAGTGACGAGATCCATGATTCCATCCGCCAGTTCCAGGACCGCCATCAACGTCCCGTGGTCGCCAGCATGGGATCCCTGGCGGCCTCCGGGGGCTACTACGTCAGCGCGCCCTGCCGCTGGATCGTGGCCCATCCCCTCACGCTCACTGGGAGCATCGGGGTCATCTTCCACGGCTACAACTACCGGGGATTGCTCGACAAGGTCGGGATCCGTCCCGAGGTCGTGAAAAGCGGCAGACTCAAGGACATGCTGCGCGGAGACCGCCTTGCGGAGGAGGAGCTTCCGGAGGAACGGGCCATCCTGCGCGACCTGATCCACCAGAACTTCGACCGCTTCAAGCAGGTCGTTCAGGAGGGCCGCGGTGGAGACGGTGCGAACGCGGGCGGACGCCGCCGCCTCGCCGGGAATTGGGAGGAATTTGCTGATGGCAGGATTCTTTCCGGGGTCCAAGCCTACGACTTGGGGCTGGTGGATGAACTCGGATCGCTCGATGCGGCGGTCGCCCGGGCCCGGACACTCGCCGGCATCGGGAAAGCCCGTCTGGTCACCTACCGATCGCCCTCACGACTTTCCGACCTGGTGCCCTTCCTGGGCATTGGGGCATCCGGGGAGGTTCGTATCCGCTGGGACGGATGGGCCCCTGCGGCCGGAATTCCGGAAGGCAGGCTTTACTTCCTGTCGCCGCTGCACGTCCACTGATCCCGGGCCTCCGGGGCAATCCGGAAGGCATTCCGGACACCACCCGCAGGATTCGCAACTGGTATTGCGGTTCCACGTTTGACCGGCGCTGGATTCCGCCTCCAAATCGCCGGGCCACATTCCACGCCTGATGAAGCCCTCCACCCTGCTTCACATTGCCGAAAGCGAGCGCGATCCCGACATGCGCTATGCCATCGGCGTGGCAGTCTCGAAACCTTCGATTTTCCTGCGCAACAACGGCTGCTCGATGGCGGTGCTGCACGATCTGGAGGTGGAACGGGCCCGGCCACACGCGCAGGTGGACCGGGTGCTGCCGCTGTCGCGCTTTCTGCGGGCCGCCCGCGGCCACGGCTGCAAAGTGCCGGGACTTGCCCAGGCCGCGGCAGCGCTCTGCCGCGAGGCAAGGGTCCGGAAGGTCACCGTGCCCTTCGCCTTCCCGGTCGGGGTGGCCCGCCAGCTGCGCAAGCTCGGATTGCGCGTCAAGGTTCGCGAGGGCTGGTTCCTTCCCGAGCGCGAGTTCAAGACGGCGGCGGAAGTGAAAATGATCCTTGCGGCACTGATGATGGCCGAGGTGGGCATGGCCGAGGGGATCCATGCCCTGAAGCGGGCCAAGATCGGCAAGGACCGCCGTCTGCTGCTTCAGGGCGTGCCGCTCACCTGCGAAAAACTCCGCGCCATCATTGAAACGGCCGTGCTCCAGGCCGGGGGGGTCGCGTCGAACACCGTTGTGGCCCAGGGCCCTCAGGCCTGTGACCCCCACGAACGCGGCCATGGACCGCTCGCCGCCCACGTTCCGATTGTGGTCAACATCGTCCCCCGGTCCGCCCGGACCGGATATCACGGGGATATTTGCCGGACCGTGGTGCGCGGCCGCGCCACCGAGGCGGTGCGGCGGCAATATGCCTCCGTCCTGCAAAGCCAGGCGGTGGCCTTCTCGCTGCTGCGCGAGGGCATGCCCGGGGCGCATGTACACACGGCGGTGGAACGGTTTTTCCGGTCCCAAGGGTACCGGTCAGGACGCCGACGCGGTCAGCCGGTGGGCTTTTTCCATGCCACCGGTCACGGCCTCGGGCTGGAGGATCACGAGCCGCCAACCGCCTGCCGCAGTTCCGAATGCATCCTGAAAGCGGGCCATGTCATGACGGTGGAACCCGGGCTCTACTACCCGGAGATCGGTGGCGTCCGCCTGGAAGATGTCGCCCTGATCACGCCCGGGGATCCGCAGAACCTGACCCAGTTCGAAAAGATTCTGGAGGTCTAGACCGCGCCCCCACTCATTTCCAATCGGCGAATGGCTTCTCATTGCCAGCAGTCCGATTCCCCACCAATATCCTCGACGGAAAGGAAACTGCCATGCCCATAGGAATGCCCATTTTCTCCCCCATCGAACTGATCCTGCTCGCCTTCGGGATCATCATCGCCCTCTGGGCGCAACTGCGGTTGCGGTCCGCCTACGGCCGATACTCGCGCATCGGCACCCAGCGCAACGTCACCGGCGCGGCCGCGGCCCGACACATCCTGGACCAAAACGGGCTCCACGAGGTGGGGATTCAAGAGGTACCGGGAGAGTTGTCCGACCATTACGACCCGACCCGGCGCGCCGTGTTCCTGTCGCACGACATTTTCCACGGGACGAGCATCGCGTCCGTTTCGGTCGCGGCCCACGAGGTTGGCCACGCCCTGCAGCATCAACAGGCGTATGGCCCGCTTGGATTGCGCATGGCCCTCGTGCCCATCACGGGATTCGCGACCAATGCGTCCATGTTTCTGATCCTGGGCGGCATCTTCCTCGGAAACATCCTCGGTCCGATGGCGTCCACACTCCTGTGGATTGGGGTCGGCTGTTACGCCCTGCTGGCCTTCTTCCAACTGATCACCTTGCCCGTCGAGTATGATGCGTCGGCCCGCGCCAAGGTGCAGCTGACCAACCTCGGGATCATCACCCCGGCGGAGAGCGGGGGCGTGGACCGGATGCTCGGCGCCGCGGCCCTGACCTACGTCGCCGCCATGATCAACGCGGTGCTGCAGTTGATCCGTCTGATCCTGATTGCCCGGTCCCGGGATTGACCCGCGGTGGCCGCCGCCCCGGCGAGCCGTCCTCCCGCGGCGCATCCCCGTCACCCCGTCGGGGGCCGCGGTCTCCGGGCGGTCCCATCCGGAATCGCTTCGAACGTTCACTGAGCACGGCGTCAAAACGCTCGCGCTGCGCCGGATCCAGCTCCTGCCGAATCCGCAAGGTCAGCGCTTCCATTTCGCTCCGGGCGCGTGGGGCCAGCGGTTCCCAAAGAGACCGCAGCGATTCCTGGCTCTCGCGAAGGAGGTCCTCGATGCGCTCGCGCTGGGCCTCGCTGAGGTCCAGGTCGCGCTGAACGCGCCGAAGGAGCTCCGACCGGGCCCACAACGGCGGCGGCAACTCCCCGCGTTGACGCTGCGCCTGGCGATCGGCCGCCTTTGACTGGAGACGTGCCCCCATGACCCCGGCGACCACACCCGCCGAGAAAAGCAGCGTGGCGGCAAGGATCAACTGGAGCGACTTCATCAATGGAGGGCTCAGCGGGTTCCCCACAGTTCGTCATCAGGCACCGCCGAGGCCAGAAGGGTCTCCTCGAAGGCCGCAGCCGACCACCCCGCCGAGCCGCCAGGACCCGGGATCAACCGGTCCGCACCCACCAGCACCAGCGCCACGGCCATGGCCGGGATGGACGCCTTCCAAAGCCCCAGCACCAGCGACGACCCGGGATCCGGTCGCACAGCCCCCCCGGGGCGCAAACAGGCCATCACCCGCTGCTCAAAGGCATACGGCACCGCGCCGGAAGGAGGATTCCTGCGGGCCGCGGAGAGGAGAGATTGCCGCAAACGCTCAACATTCATGACGGGTCAGGAGCTCGGACGCAGGGAGGCATCGCGCGGTTACACAAACTTGTCCCGGGTCATCCGCGACAGGATCCGTCGCATTTCGGCGCGAGCACGAAAGGCCCGGACCTTGACCAGGGGCACCGACCATCCGGTGAGTGCTGCGATCTCCTTCACGGGGCGATCCTCCAGCTCCAGCAGCGTGATGACCAGCCGGTTCGCCGGCGACATTTGCTCAAGGATCCGGTTCACAAGCGTCCGCGCCGCCGCACTGTCCGTCCCGGCAGCCTCCGCGGCGACCGCGTGGCGTTCCAGCCAGTCGGTTTCCTCGGGCGCCAGACTGCTGACCGTGTGCTCGCGATTGCGCTGATGGCTGCGCAATGCGTCGTAGCAGGTCCGGACCGCCAGCCGCATCAGCCAATGCTCAAACGGCGCGTTGCCACGCCATGTGGACAGTTTGGAAAAGGCCTTGAGGAAGATCTCCTGCACGAGGTCTGCCACTTCATCCTCCCGCCGGGCATGGCGCCGCGCGGTGGCAAAGAGTCGCGACTGGTACCTGCGGACGATCCCCTCAAACGCGGCGCTGTCCCCCGCGATCACCGCGGCCACCAGTTCAGCATCGGGGCGTTCGTCAGCCACGGTGGGTTGGGGCGGCTCCGCAGGGGATTTCCAGAGCATCCGTGGCGTTGCAGGTCACTGGCTCCCCCCCCGCTGGACCGCGCGCTGGTACGCCTTGACGCCGTCCACAATGGCGTCGGCGAGCCGTCCGCGGACCTGGTCGCTGAAGATCTTGGTGCCATCCGCCCGATGGTCCATGAACCCGCCCTCAATCAATACTGCGGGCATGCGGGCGCTGCGGAGCTCGACGAAGTTCGCGTGGCGAACCCCACGATCCGCCAGGCCCATCGTGCCAACGATCTTCTTGTGAATGTGGTATGCCAGCAGGAGGTTTTCCCGGTCCTGCCGGTTGCCTTCCTGGGATCCGGAACTGCGTCCGCCGTTGGTGGAACGGCCGTCGCGGGGGGTCAGCGCATAGGTTTCCGTCCCGTTGGCTGTTCCCGAGGTGGCTGCGGCCCCGTTAAAGTGCAGGGACAGGTAGAGATCGGCTTTCGCGCGGTTGGCCCGGGCCGGACGCTCCTCCAGCGGGACGTACACGTCCCGATCCCGGACCTGAACGACCTCAAAGCCGGCGGCCCGCAATCGCTGCTCGACCTCACGGGCCAGCTTGAGCGTGTACACCTTTTCCTGGCGCACTCCCTGAGTATTGCCGGGATCCTTGCCGCCATGGCCGGCGCTGATGGCGATCTTCCGGATCTTCTTCCCGGCCGGAAGACGGGTGGGCTTGAGCAGCGGTTGGACGATCGCATCGAGATCTTGGGCGGACAGAAACGGACGGTTGCCGCTGCGAATCACGGGCCGTTGCAGCCACACCATCACCCCGTCGAGCTCCAGTCGGGCGGTGTCCACCTTGAACGCCATCCGGGTGGAACGATTCGTCAGGATCAAGGACCCGGTGCCGGGATTCCAGCGGCTTTTGAAGCCCTCCCGCTCCCCCCAGGCCATCAGGTCCACCCGCAACAGGCCGTTGATTTCTTGAAACGGGACCGATGACGCCGCTCCGCGGACCGCAGCAAGGCCGCCAAGGCTGGCCCATGCCCAAACCATCCACCCCAACAGGCCCACCCAAGACCCTGCGGACGGCATCCGGCAACCCGGAGCCTTGGGCATGCGCAACAGCGCGGTCACTTGGATCCGAAACAATGCAGGTGCTGCGCCGTCCGGACCAGCACCGCGCCAGGAGTCGGGACCACCGAAGACCGGGTGGGCCCGTCGTCCAGATCCAGCCGGCTTAGAACGCGAAATTCATCCCCGGCGGACACCACGAAGACCTCGCCCTTCTCGCTGACAAGGTAGATCTTGCCGTCCGCTCCGGTGGGCGAACTCCAGATGGGCTCACTGCCTTCCAGCTTGCCGGACCAGACCGCGGCACCGGTCTTGGGATCCACGCGGGTCAGGATCCGCCGCCCCCCATCGAGGATGAACATTTTGCCATCCAGCAGCAATGGCGTGGCCCAGTCGGTGGGGGCGTCCCGAAATTCCCAGACCCGGTGGGTCGCCGTCACATCGCCCTCGCCGCCCTCCCGAAACGCCACCACGGGCTGCCCTTTGGGCCCGCAGGCGTAGATCAATCCATCGGCGGCGACCGGGGAGGTGACGATGCGATACCAGTCATCCCGCTTGTCGTAGAGCCGCGCGCGCCAGATCTCCGAGCCATCCTTGGGGCGGTGTCCGCTGACGTGATCTCCCCCGACGATCAGGATCTCCGTGCCTCGCGAGCCGTTGTAAGGAAATGGGGTGGCATAGCTCTCGAGGCTTTCCTTGGTGGAGTCCGTTTTCCGGGGTGCCTTCCACAAGGTTTTGCCGGTGGCGGGGTCGAGACCCAGCAGGAACGAATCCCGCTCCGGCCTGCCATCAAACAGCGGGTAGTCGGCCGGCATTTCATCCCGCTGGAGCACCGGGATGATGAGCTGGCCGTCGTGGAGCAACGGACTGGCCCCGTAAATCCACATGATGGCAAACCGTCCGTAATCCCGGTACAGGGGGCGCTTCCAAAGCTCACGCCCATCGAGGTCAAATGCCGCGAGGTCGCCCGTGCCAAACAACGCAATGACCCGGTGCCCGTCGGTCACCGGTGATGGCGCCGCCATGTTGTTGCGGCCCTTTTCCTTGTCTCCCTCCGCGACGGTGCGGGTCCAGAGCAGCTTCCCGGTGGCCGCATCCAGGCAGAGCAGATTCAGATTCCGCGCCTCGTCGGGGCTCGTCAGAACGATCCGGTTGCCGGAGACGACCGGAGTGGATCCGGCCGGTCCGGGCAGGGGGACCGACCAGCGGAGGGTTTCGGGCGCGATTTGCCCAGGCAGCGAAGCGGCGGGTGAGGAACCATTGAAACGCGGGCCCCGCCATTGAGACCAATCGTCAGAGGCCCCCGCCGCAAGACACAGAACCCACCAAAATCCAAGCAGCTTGAGTGGTTTCATCGGTTCCAGATTCGTAGCCCGACGTTGGACCCTTCGGCCAGCCTCGAATTCAAGTCCGCTGGGATTCCGCGGCATCAAATCACAAAATCGAGGGGCCGGTCGGGAGCCTGTCGGAGCTGACGCGCCCGCTGCACCAGGTCCGCGATGGTGGTCGTCTCCAGAATGGTGGCGATGGCGTCCCGAACCTCCTTCATGACCGAGCGCAGGGGGCAGAGCGCCTCGTCGGGGCACGTGCACTTCGCATAGAACCGCTCCGAAACACAGCTCACGGGTGCCAGGGCCCCCTCCAAATGGCGGATCACCCGGGCCAGCCGGATTTGCTCCGGGGGCATGGCCAGCCGATAACCGCCCGCAACCCCCCTGCGGCTCTCCACGAAGCCCGCCGCCTTCAGGTCGTTCAGGATCTGCTCAAGAAACCTTTTGGGAATGTTCTGCTGCTCGGAGATCGCCTGGATGCGCACCACCGCATCCCCGTAGTGCGCACCGAGAACTCCCAAGGCCCGAATCGCATACTCACCGCGAACAGAAAGCTTCACGGATTCGGATCCTAGAAATCCCGATTCTTCTGATCAAGTTTATGCGCTCCGACTGCAGAATTCCGTAGAAACACTTCAAAAATTGAAAATTATCAAGATTTCAAAACAATCCCGATTGACATGATAGAGTTTATTTGGAAACTGCTCGTGCCGTCTGCGTGGGGACCACACCGAATCCACTGGCGAGGCCCTCGATCTCGCAGACGCGACAAAGACATTTCGCCATGAAAATCAACGGCTACTCCCGCCATGGAAGCGCCACACGTCCGGGCTTTACGCTCATTGAATTCTTGGTGGTCATCGCCATCATCGCCATCCTCGCCGGCATGCTTCTGCCGGCACTTGCCCGCGCAAAGGGCACGGCCAGGCGTGTCCATTGCCTCAGCAACGTGCGACAGGTCGGATTGGGATACACCATGTACGTCGAGGATCATGCCGGACGTTTCCCCGCGCATGTCACGGAGCGGACTGCGCCGCCGGGGACTCCCGACACCTGGGAGGCCCGCTCATCGTACTCGTACCGGCAGGTGCTCCTGCCCTACATTGGCCGGGCCACCAACATTTTTCGTTGCCCCAACGGCCCAAAGTGGGAGGCCCCGCGGGCGGGTGCATGGTTCACCACCGACTACGGCAACAATCACAATGAAGCCAACCTCGACAATGCCGTCCAGCAGGCGTGGTACCGGGCAAACCCGGATTTCGGGTTCAATGAAGCCACCCCGGTGACTTCGATCGTCCGTCCCTCGCAATTCATTGTGCTGGGCGACGCCGGACGCGCCAACGGCTCCCCATCCAGAGGCGGCATGTACCCGCAACCCTGGGCGTTTGATGATGCGGCCCTGCCCAACCAGCAGGCGCGGCTGTTGGGACGCCATGCCGGCGTCGCCAACATCACCTATGCCGATGGCCACGCCGAGCAGTCGCAGACGAACCGCACGTGGCGGACCTACGACGACAATGACTGGCGCCGCGGCCAGATCGGAGCCTCCATTCAGTGAGCATTTCCCTGCCCATCGCACAACGGACCCGCCGGGCCATCGGGTGCCTGTTGCTGGCAGGCTTCGCTGCGGCGTGCGCCCACGCCAGGGAGTTTCGCCTCCTGAACGTGTCCTACGACCCCACGCGCGAACTCTACGCCGAGGTGAACGCCGCCTTCAGCAAGTCCTGGAAGGAACAGCACGGCGACACGGTGACGATTCAGCAATCCCATGGAGGCTCGGGACGGCAGGCACGCGCGGTAATGGACGGTCTCGGCGCCGACGTCGTCACGCTGGCCCTGTCGCACGACATTGACGTGATCGCTTCGCGGTCCCGTGCGATCGCCACCGACTGGCAGCGTCGCCTCCCCGACAACAGCTCCCCGTACACCTCGGTCATCGTTTTCCTCGTGCGCAAGGGGAACCCGAAGCAGATCCGGGATTGGGACGATCTGGCCCGCCCGGGAATCGCCGTCATCACGCCGAATCCCAAGACCGGCGGTGGCGCCCGGTGGAACTATCTGGCCGCCTGGGGATATGCCCTCCGCCGCCACGGCGGCGACGAGGCGAAGGCCCGGGAGTTCATGGAGGCCGTCTTCCGCAATGTGCCGGTCCTCGACACCGGGGCACGAGGGGCCACGACGACGTTCGCCCAACGGGGCATCGGGGACGTGTTGATCACGTGGGAGAACGAAGCCTTCCTGAGCCTCAAGGAATTCGGCGAGGACCAGTTCGAGATCGTAACCCCGTCCCTCAGCATTCTCGCCGAGCCCCCGGTCGCCGTCGTGGACCGCGTGACCCGTCGCAAGGGCACCGAGGCCGTGGCGAAGGCATACCTGGAGTTCCTGTACACGGAGGCAGGCCAGGAAATCATCGCCAAACACTTCTTCCGCCCCCGCATGGAGTCCGTGGCCGCAAAGTATTCGCGGCGCCATCCCCAAATCGAACTGCTGACCATTGATCGCGATTTCGCCGGATGGGCGGCAGCCCAGCAAAAGCATTTCGCCGACGGCGGCCTCTTTGACGTCATTCTCACCGCCGCACGCCCCCGTTGACGCCCTCCACGTCCCATCCCAAGCCCCCGTGAGCCCGCACATCACGCCGATCCAATCCGCACGGACCCTCCCGCAACCCGCGGAGGGAGGACGCCGCTCATTCCGTCGGGTCCTCGAGCCAATGGACCGTGTCGTGAGGCGCTGCGATCGGATCCTGTGCACGGCCCATGGGAGCTTTTCCCATGGCGGCCATGCCTATTCCATTCCGAGGTACATGTACGTCGGGAGGCCCGGGGGCGGGGACATGCTCCACATTGGCATCTTCGCCACGATTCACGGGGACGAACCGGAGGGGGTTCTCGCGCTGGCACGCTTCCTCGAACAGCTTGCCGACGACCCGGCAATTGGCGAAGGCTACGCGGTGTTCCTGTATCCGGTCTGCAATCCGAGCGGCTTCGAGGACAACACCCGCCACTCGCGGTCCGGCAGGGACCTGAACCGCGAATTTTGGACGGGCACCGACGAGCCGGAGGTTCGCATCCTGGAATCGGAGCTCGAGGAAAACGCGTTTCATGGAATCATCACGCTCCACAGCGACGACACGAGCGACGGACTGTACGGATTCGTCCGCGGGGCGGTGCTCTCCGAACACTTGTTGCGTCCGGCCCTGCTCGAGGCGGGGCGTCACTTGCCCCGCAATCACCGGGAGTCCATTGACGGATTCGAGGCACGCCACGGGATCATCCATTCCGGCTATCCCGGCATGCTGGAATCGCGTCCCGGGACACTCAATCCCCCCTTTGAGATCACCCTTGAGACCCCGCAACGGGCGCCGCTGCACCGTCAGGTGGACGCCCTGGTGTCGGCGCTCGGGACCATTCTCAAGGAGTTCCGGCTGCTCCAGGCGATCGCGCAAAATATCTGACGCCGGGGCCGGTTCCACCTGGAGGTCCGAGGATGTCCGCTAAACGGCACACTCCCCTGCCCGGCTTCGGGCTGACGCTGGGGTTCACCCTGTTTTACCTCGGGGTGATCGTGCTCATTCCGCTGGGGGCGCTGGTGCTGCGGGCGTCCGCGCTGTCGCTGGAGGAATTCTGGAGGCTGACGACCAACGATCGCGCGCTGGCGGCCTTCCGCCTGACCTTCGGCGCCTCGGCGGTGGCCGCCACCCTGAACGCGGTGTTTGGAACGCTTTTGGCGTGGGTGCTGACCCGATACGAATTCACCGGCCGCCGGTTGCTGGACGCCCTCGTGGATTTTCCGTTTGCCCTGCCCACGGCGGTCGCCGGCCTCACCCTGGCCAGCCTGTTCGCCCCCAACGGGTGGCTGGGGCGCTTCCTGGTGCCTCTCGGAATCGAGGGCGCCTATTCGCGTTTGGGCGTGGTGATCGCCCTGACCTTCACCGGCCTTCCGTTCATGGTCCGCACCCTGCAACCGGTCATCGGCAACCTGGATCCCGAGATCGAGGAGGCCGCCGCGATGCTCGGTGCCGGTCGCGGCGCCACGTTCCGCCGCGTGATTGCACCGATGCTGCTCCCATCCATGCTGACCGGCTTTGCCCTCTCCTTTGGCCGGGCGATCGGCGAATACGGCTCCGTGGTGTTCATCTCGGGCAATCTCCTCGGCCGGACTGAAATCGCGCCCTACCTGATCGTGATGCGCCTCGAGGACTACGACTACCCCGGGGCGATGGCGCTGGCGGTGGTACTGCTGGTCGTCTCTTTTTCCCTGCTGGCGGTCATCAACCTGCTGGAACGGTGGGCCAGCCGCTTCGAACGCTGATCCATGGCCGGAATCGTCCAGCGCCCTGCAGGCCGTGCCCTCCGCAAATCCGCCCGCGGGATGGAGGAATCCCCCTGGGTCCGCCGCCTGCTGATCTCGGTCGCCCTGTTGTTTTGCGGGGTCTTTCTTGTGCTGCCGCTGGTCAACGTGTTTGCGCAGGCGTTTGCCGACGGTGTCGGGGCGGTCGTGGGGGCGATCGCCGATCCCGACACGGTGTCCGCCATCCGCCTGACCCTCCTCGTCGCCGCGGTGAGTGTGCCGCTCAACCTGGTGTTCGGCATCGCCGCCGCCTGGGCCGTCGCCCGGTTTGAGTTCCCCGGCAAACCGCTCCTGCTCACACTGATTGACCTGCCGTTTTCCGTCTCGCCGGTCGTCGCCGGCTTGATCTATGTGATCCTGTTTGGCCTCCAGGGCTATCTCGGACCCTGGCTGGATGCCCGGGACATTCAGATCATCTTCGCAACGCCGGGCATCGTCCTGGCCACGATCTTCGTCACCCTGCCCTTCGTCGCCCGCGAGCTCATTCCGCTGATGCAGGCGCAGGGCTCCGAACCGGAGCAGGCCGCGCTCACCCTGGGCGCCAGCGGCTGGCAGACCTTCTGGCACGTCACCCTCCCCGGCGTGAAATGGGCGCTGCTGTATGGGGTGATCCTCTGCAATTCCCGGGCGATGGGCGAATTCGGCGCGGTCTCCGTGGTGAGCGGCAACATCACCGGACGCACCGACACCCTGCCGCTGCGGGTCGAGAAACTCTACAACGGCTTCCAGGGGGCCGCGGCGTTCTCGGTCGCCGGCCTGCTCACCCTCCTGGCGCTCCTCACCCTGCTCCTCAAGACCTGGCTCGAATGGCGCCAGGAGCGGGATCTCCACGACGCACAGGTCGCCCCCGCGGCGCCGGGCCCCGATTTCCCCGACACCCCATGAGCATCGAACTGCGCGCGGTCTCCAAACAATTCGGATCCGTCGTCGCCGTGGACGCCGTCTCGTTCACCGTCGCCGAGGGCGAGCTCATCGGGCTCCTCGGCCCCAGCGGCGGCGGCAAGACCACGGTATTGCGCATGATCGCGGGGCTCGAACTCCCGACGTCCGGCGACGTGATGATCGGCGGACGCCGCATGAACGATGTCGCCGTGCAGCGCCGGAACATCGGGTTCGTGTTCCAGGGCTATGCGCTCTTCAAGACGATGTCCGTCGCCGACAACATCGCCTTTGGGCTCAAAATCCGGAAGTGGCCCCCGGACAAGAGAGCCACGCGGGTGGACGAACTGCTGTCGCTCTTCGGGCTCGAAGGGCTCGGACGGCGCTATCCGCATCAGCTGTCCGGCGGGCAGCGACAGCGGGTTGCAATCGCACGGGCGCTGGCGCCGCAACCCGAGGTGCTGCTGCTGGACGAGCCGTTCGGGGCTGTGGATGCCAAGGTCCGCCAGGAACTCCGCGAGTGGCTCGTCAAACTGCACCACGAGTTGAACGTCACCACCGTCTTCGTGACCCACGACCAGGAGGAGGCGCTGGAGGTCAGCAACCGCATTGTGATCTTCAGCCGCGGGCGGCTGGAGCAGATCGGGACGCCGCGGGAAGTGTACGAACAGCCCGCCAACGAGTTTGTGGCGCGCTTCATCGGCGTGATGAACGTGCTGGAATTGAAGGTTCAGGACGGCGAGGCCCGCCTGAGCGAACTGCGCTTTCCGTCGCATGGCGCGGGCGAGGGACAGACCCTGCGCATCGGGTTTCGTCCCTACGCCGTGCAGTTGTCCCCACAGCCCGCCGAACTGCGCTACCGGGCGCGGGTCCGGCGGATCTACTTCCTCGGCGTCATGCTGCGCATTGAGCTCGAGACCCCCTCGGGACTGGTCATCCGCGCCCGCGTCAGCAAGGAGGAGTTTGCCCGGCACGGCCTGGTGGACGGGGACGAGGTCAGCTTCCAGATCCGCACCTACCGGGTGCTGGCGCGCAACGGGGACTCCCTTGCCCCGGAGGTGTCGACCGAGCACTCGCTCCCGGTCTACGACCCGGGGATTTGAAACGTGCAACGCATCAAATCCTCAGTCCACACTGACGGGGTCTCCGCGCATCGCAGGTTGGCCGGAGGACATTCGAAATGTCTGAAACCGTCGCGCAGCAGAAGTTCTCCTGTCCGTCATGCGGTGCGGAGGCCACCTGGAACCCGGGCCAGCAGGCCCTGATCTGCGGCTACTGCGGCACGAAGTCGCCGGCGACGCTCGACACCACGCCTGGTGGCGGCGCAACGATCCGGGAACTGGATCTGGCCACCGCGCTCCGCGGAATTCCCGATGATCAACGGGGCTGGCGGACGGAACGGGTGGAGGTGATGTGTCAAAGCTGCCGCGCGATCTCCATCTTCGACCCGGCGCGCATCGCACAGCGCTGCGACTTCTGCGGGGCCGCCAAGCTGGTGCCCCATGCGGAGGTCAAGGAACCGTTCAGCCCCGAAAGCCTCCTGCCGTTCAAGCTCGGCGCGACGCAGGTCCGGGATGCCGTCCGACTCTGGTACGGTCGCCGATGGTTCGCGCCGAATGCGCTGGGGACCCGGGCACTCACGGACGAACTCCACGGACTGTACATCCCCTACTGGACCTTCGATGCCCGGGTTTCGGCGGTATGGACCGCGGAGAGCGGCCGCTACTATTTCGACACCGAATTCTTCACTGATGCCCAGGGAAACCGCCGCTCCCGCCAGGTGCGGAAGGTGCGATGGACCCCGAGTTCGGGTCGCCTCGAGCATTTTTTTGACGACGAACTGGTCTGCGCCTCCAAGGGATTGGACCGGCGGCTCCTGCGTGGCATCGAGCCGTTTCCCACGCGCGAACTGGTGCCCTACCAGGCGGGGTTCCTCGCCGGCTGGGTCGTGGAGCGATACCAGATTGACCTCATCGGCGCTGCGCAGCACAGCCGGGAGCAAATGGAGCAGCGGTTGCGGGAACTCTGCGCACGGCAGGTGCCGGGGGACACCCACCGGAATCTCCAGGTCCGCGCTGAATGGTCCGGGCGGACGTTCAAGCACATCCTCGTCCCCGTCTGGCTGCTGACCTACCACTACCATGGACGGCGGTTCGACGTCCTCGTCAATGGCTACACCGGAGCCATCGCCGGCACCCACCCGAAGAGCTGGATCAAGATCACCCTGGCCGCCCTCGGCGTCCTGTTGTTCGTCCTGATGGTGGTCCTGCTCGGACGTTACCTCTGAATTCAACCGCTCCAGACCCTTCTACGCCGGGACGCGGGTGCCAGGCTCACAGCACACAACGACCGGTCCGCTTGAGCCACTGTTCCGACTCGCGGTAGTTCGGACACATCCGCTCGACGAGTTCCCAAAACCGGGCGCTGTGGTTGAGGTGCACGAGATGCGCCAGTTCGTGAAGAATGACGTAGTCGCAGACCGCCGGCGGCACCTGGATCAGCCGCCAGTTCAACGACACAACACCCCGCGCCGAACAACTCCCCCAGCGGGTGCGCTGGTTCCGGATGGACACCCGGGCCAGGCGGCTGGTGAGCCCCTGCGCCGCCGCAAGTTCGCGAACACGCCCGGGCAGCGTCCCGGCAGCCTCACGACGCAGTGCCGTCTCAACCGCCGGACGCAGGCCCTCCGTCCCGGGGGGGACCTCAATATCCATCGAGCCGAGGCGGATTCCCCCGGAAACGCCGGACGCCGTCAGCGGCGTTTCCACGCCGCGCAGGGCAACGGAGTCCCCGGGGCGCAAGGGGTGGTCGGGCCGTGGCGTTTCGAGAAAGCCCTGCAATCGAGCGGCGAGCCAGCGTTCGTTGGAGGCCACGAACCGGCGGGCCTCGCGCAACGTCCCACGCAACGGCACGGTGCAGCGGGCGGAGCCGTCGCGCCGGAAGAGCAACCGGTACCGGCGGGCGCGCGGATGCCGGACATAGCGGACCACGAGGCGCCCCGACACCAGGGGCAGCTCATCCTCGGCCACCAGATCCCCCGCGTGACGGACCGGGGCCAGCAAGCGAGCCACCGGAGCCCACAGGGTCCCCAGAAAATCCGTCTGGCCGTCATCCCTCACGGCTTCCGTCGAGCGGGTTCCGGGCAAAAACATGCGAGGCGACGATGCGGCCATGGATCAAATGCTTCTCCACGATCTGCCCGAGCACTTCGGGGGTGCAGGAGTGGTACCAGACCCCCTCGGGATACACCACCGCGATGGGGCCTTGGGCGCAGACCTGAAGGCAGTTGGCCTTGGTGCGGCAGACCCGCGCCCCGGGGCCGACCAGGTCGAGCTCCTTGAGCCGCCGCTTGAGGAATTCCCAGGAAGCCCGGCTCACGTCGGCCGGACAGCACTTTGGCTTCGAGGGCTCGGCGCACAAAAGGAGGTGGCGGCGGGCGGTCAACAGACCCGTCTCGGCGGCGCGTTGATGCAGTTCCCCGGTGGCGGACACCCCGTCAGCAAACGGGGGAACCCGACGACGGGCAAGCGTTCTGCCGATCACGCGGTGACTCGATCATCGCCGGACTTGCCGCCGGAATCCACAACCCGATACTGGCTCCCCCATGCCGGACACTCCCGCCAAGGCCATCGCCCGGGATCGCGAACGCGAGCCGGTCATCCAGTTCAGCGTCTTCATCCCCAACCGCATCGGGCGCCTTCACGAGGTCACCTGCCGGCTCGCCGAACGTGAGGTGCACATCCTGGCGCTCACCGTGCTGGATACCACCGACAGCACCATCCTGCGCATGGTGGTGGACGACCCCGATCGCGCCCGGTCCCTGCTCGATGAACATGATTTTCCATTCACCGAGGTGAAAGTTCTCGCGGTGGAGGTCGCCGGCGAGGGGCGGCTCCGGGATGTGCTGTCGGCATTGCTGGAGGCCGAGTTGAACATCCACTACACCTACCCGTTCCTCACCCGGCCCGGCGGCCGATCGGCCCTGGTGGTCAGCATCGAGGATCAGGAAGTCGCGGAGGACATCCTGCGACGCCACGAATTCGACGTGCTCTACCAACCCGACCTGTCCCGCTGAGCCGTGCGTGGACTCCCCACAGCCACGGCTTTCAACCGCCCGAACCGCTCGGCCGCGCCTCACCCCACCAGATCACTCATACCGCAGCGATTCGATGGGATCGAGGTTGGCGGCCTTCCAGGCCGGATAGGTGCCGAACAGCACGCCCACGGCGCTGCAGACCGCAAGGCCGATCCCCACCCAGTCCCAGGGCATCACCGCACGGACCTGGAGCAGCATGCCGGCCAGATTCCCCACTCCGACTCCGAGCACGACGCCGATCAAGCCGCCAAGCTGACACAGCACCACGGCTTCCATGAGAAATTGCATCAGGATTCCCGATTTCCGCGCCCCCACCGCACGACGGATGCCGATCTCGCGGGTCCGCTCCGTGACGCTCACCAGCATGATGTTCATGATCCCGATGCCCGCCGCCAGCAGCGCGATGCTGCTGATCACCGCCGCGCCGGCCCGGACCGCGAGGGTGAAGGTGCGAAACTGCCGGATCAGGGATTCATTCGAGATGATCTCGAAGTCATCGGGAGCCCCGGGGGGCACCCGGCGCAGGAGCCTCAGGATCCCGCGGGCCTGCTCCTGCACCGCTTCGTACGATTCGCGGTCCGGGGCCTGGACCTGCAGCGACAGCGACGTCTCGCGGCCGTATTGCTGAATCACGGTGCGAATCGGCACTGCGATGAAATTGTCCTGGCTGCGGCCAAACAGGCTGCCCTTGGGCTCCAGCACCCCAACGACCGTGTAACTGCGCCCCTTGAAGCGCACCCACTCTCCCAGCGCCGAACCGTAGGGAAACAGCGTATCCCGCACGTCCGCCCCGATCACGGCCACGTGGCGGGTGGCCTCCATGTCGGCCTCCACCAGCGGACGCCCCTCGGCAACCTCCAGGTTGCGTGTGGCAAATGCGCCCGCCGACAGCCCGATGAATCCGGTTGTGGGGGCGGTGCGCGCAAATCGCGACGACATCTCCCCGCGGTCCACATCGGCACTCACGCCCACATTCGCGGCCAGGGTCGCGCGCTCCTCCAGGGCGCGGGCCGTATCCAGATAAAACCGCTTCCGCCGCCAGTAGCGGTCCCCGGCTTCCTCATCGTCCTCCACCGGCAGCATGGGAAACCGCTGCACCTGGAAGGTATGGCTGCCCAACTGCGCCATCTCACGCTCCACCGTGCTCTGAAGGGCGCGAACGGTGGTGGCCACCAGGATGATGCTGAAAACGCCGATCAGGATGCCCAGCAGGGTGAGCGACGACCGCAGGGGATGCGCCCGCACGCTGTCGAGCGCCAGCCGCAGGGATTCACGAACTCCGGCCAGGCTCCGGGCGAGCCGGCCGCCCCGCCGCGAGGGCGGGACTCCCGGGGAGCCGGCGATGGGGGGTGGCGTGCTCACGGAATCATTCCGAGCGCAGGGCCTCAACCGGATCCAGCCGCGCGGCCCGCCACGCGGGCACAAGCCCGCTGATCACCCCCGTGACCAGCGACACCAGCAGGGCCACGCCCGCCAGCCACCACGGCATGGTCGCGATCAGGAAACGGTCCACCACCCGGGTCAGAGGCCACGCGATCGCCAGGCCCAGGAATCCCGCCGCCAGCGCAATGCCGGCGGCCTCGACCAGAAACTGAACCAGGATCGTCCGCCGCCGCGCACCGATCGCCTTGCGCACCCCGATCTCCCGGGTCCGCTCCGCGACACTCACGAACATGATGTTCATCACGCCGATGCCCCCGACAAACAGCGACAGGCCGGTGATGAAGAGGCCCGCCGACGCCATCGTCCCGCCCACGCGGTTGAAGAAGCTCACCAGGGCTTCCTGCCGATTGATCGCAAAGTCGTCGGGACGCTCCGGAGGGATGCGCCGCAGCTTGCGGAGGATGCCCCGCAGTTCCTCCTCGGCCTCGTCCATCAGTTCAGGGTCCCGGACCTTCACCAGGATCGTATAGTCGGGCCACCGCGACAGCTCCTGGGTGAAGCGGGTCACCGGGATGAACGCGAGGTCGTCCCGGCTGAAACCGCCAAGGAAGGTGTCCTGGCTCTCGACCACCCCGATCACCTCGTAGCGCGCGTCGCCAATCCGGATGCGTCCGCCGAGCACCCCGCCCAGCGGAAAAAACCGGTCGGCCAGGCGCGCCCCAAGCACGCACACCGGTCGCCCGGACTGCACGTCGCCCGGGCTGAGCCAGCGCCCCGACTGGAGTCCAAATCCGTGCACCTCGATGTTGCGGTCGTCGGTCCCGACGATCTCCACCGAACGGGCCTTGCGACGCCCTTGCGAAACGGCGCTTTGACCCATGACTTCCAGCGAGACCTTGGACGCCTGGCCGGACAGCCGTTCCACGTCGCGCGCCTGGTCGCGGGTGAGCGGACGCCGGTTCCGGCTGGACCGCCATTCCGCCTCATCGGCAAACCAGGACATCCGTTGGAGGAACAGCACGTCGCCACCGATCGTGGCAACACTCTGGCGGAAGGCGCGATTGATACCGGCAATCGCGGTGCCCATCAGCGTGACGGTCACCACGCCGATGACGATGCCGAGGGTGGTCAGCACCGACCGAAGCCGGTTGGCCAGCAGCGCGGCCGCGGCGATCCGGACCGCCTCGCGAAACTCGGCCCCAAGCGTCATGGCGATCCCGGGGCCAGCACCGGCGGGGGCACGCTGCGCGGAGCGGCGTTGACCTCATCCGCGGCGATCCTTCCGTCGCGGATCCGCAGGATGCGCCGGGCATGTTGGGCGACCTCCTCCTCATGGGTGACCACGATGATGGTATTGCCCCGGCGCGACAGCACCTCGAACAGTCCCAGGATCTCCTCGCCGGTCCGGGAATCGAGGTTCCCGGTCGGCTCATCGGCCAGCACGATGCTCGGGTCATTGACCAGGGCGCGCGCCACGGCAACCCGCTGGCGCTGTCCGCCGGAGAGTTCGTTCGGACGATGGTGCATGCGGTCCGAGAGCCCCACGCTGGCCAGAGCGCGTCGCGCTCGTTCCCGGCGCTCCTCCCGCGGCAATCCCGCGTAGATCAGTGGCAGCTCGACATTGTGCAGTGCATCGGAGCGGGGCAGCAGGTTGAAGCTCTGGAAGACGAAGCCGATCTCACGATTGCGCACGTCGGCCAGCGCATCGTCATCCATCGCCGCCACATTGACTCCATTGAGGTCGTACCGCCCGCTGCTGGGGGTGTCGAGGCACCCCAGCAGGTTCATGAGCGTGGTCTTACCGGACCCCGAGGGTCCCATGATCGCGAGATACTCCCCGCGCTCAATCGCCAGCGACACGCCGCGCAGGGCATGGACGATCTCCGAGCCCATCACGTAGCGGCGGGTCAGATCCTCGATCTGGATGAGGGCCATGGCGGCGGGTGGGTTTGGTCCGTCTCAGGAGCCCCCCGGACGGCGCACCTTTCCGGTCCCCTCCGGGCGCGTGTTGTCCACCCGCACCAACTTGTCGGCCTCCAACTCCCGGGCGATGGCGCGAAAGCTGCCGGTCACCACCTCGATGCCCTCCGACAATCCCTCGATGATTTCGTAATACTGGTCGTCGCTGATTCCCCGGCGAACCGGGAGCGAACGCGCCCGCCCGTCCACGACCGTGAACACCACCTCCTGCGGCTCTTCCGCCGTACGCTTCCGGCGGCGGGTTTCGGTCAATTCCCGACGCTCCTGCCGTTCCTCGAGGGTCTCCTTGGAGGGCTTCATCGCGGGCGGGTTCGTCCCGCCGGGCATGCGGGTGGTCACCGACTGGATCGGGACGGTGAGCACGTTGGTCCGGTAACGCGTCTCGATGTCCGCCGTCACCGACATCCCGGGGAGGAACCGCTCCTTGTCCTGGACGCGAATGCGGATCTCAAACTTGGTGGCCTCCTGGGTGGCCCCCGTCACCGCCTTGGCCGAGTTGGCGATCTGGGTCACCACCCCGGAGAACTTGCGATCCCGGAAGGAATCCACCTCAAGCACGGCCCGCTGCCCGGTGGCGACCAGGGGCACATCCACCTCGCCAACCTCCACCCGGGCCTCCATCTCGTCGAGGTCGGCGACCGTCATGATCTCGGTGCCGGCCATCATTCCCGTACCGACCACCCGTTCGCCCGCCTCGGAATTCAGCCGGGAGATGGTGCCGTCAATTGGGCTGTAAATGGTGCACTTCATCAGGTCCTCCTCGGCGCGTCGCAATGCCGCGCGGGCGTTCTCTATCCGGTGCCCGGCCGCCGCGGACTGCGCGGCGCGCACGTCGCGGGCCGTGCGGGCGGCATCGAACTCCGCCGCGCCGACGATCTTTCGTTCAAACAACTCCTGGGCGCGCTTCAATTCGATCTCGGCCTGTGCCAGTTCCGCCTGCGTGGTGGCCAGGTCGGATTCCGACGACCGGAAGCCGGCCTCGGCCGACTTGCGGGCCGCCTCGTAGAATTCCGGCCGGATGCGCACCAGGAGGTCGCCCTTCTTCACCGCCTGCCCCTCCTTGACCGGCAGCTCAATGATCTCGCCAGCCACCTCGGGACTGATCTTCACCTGGAGCACCGGCTGGATCCTGCCGGTCGCCGTGACGATTTCGGTCAGGTCGCGCCGCTTCACCGGCTCGGTCTGGACGGTCAATACGGCGCTTCGTTTCTTGAGATACCACCCCCCAGCGGCCCCGGCGCCAGCCAGAAGCAACACGACTCCGAGGAGGATCCCGACGCCCAACCGTCTCTTTGCTGTGGCCATGCCCGTGAACGAGGACCCTGACGGTCGGAGAAAGTTGCAGCAAGTTGCGGTGACATCTTCCGTGCCGCGGCGGCGGCCGGCGCGTCAGTGCACCGCCACGAGCCGCCCGGCCGCCGACCGCACGGA
The DNA here is from genome assembly GCA_019634635.1 of Verrucomicrobiia bacterium. Classification (NCBI taxonomy): domain Bacteria; kingdom Pseudomonadati; phylum Verrucomicrobiota; class Verrucomicrobiia; species Verrucomicrobiia bacterium. The sequence continues at coordinate 1,248 of JAHCBB010000016.1, read as the reverse complement.
AGCCACCAGCTCCGGAGGGGCGATCACCCGCGCCGCACCACCCCACCCCAGCACCCATCGCTGCACTTCCTGCAGGCTCCCGAGCTTCAAACGCATCTCCACGCCGCCGCCGGGCAGCTCGGTCAGTCGCTGGGAATTGTGCCACTTCTTTTCGCGGATGTAGTCCGACACCGCCTCGTCAAACTGCAATACCACCGCGTAGGCCCCATCCCGCGAATGGACCCCGAAGCTGTCCCGCAGATACTTCTCCAGCGCGAATCGCGCGGGCCGATCAAAGGTGCCACCCTCGGGCTCCAGAGCGACAATCCGCGCTGGAACGAAGGTGCGGATCGCCTGCCGCAGGTGGTCAAAGGCGAACAGGTACCAGTCACCATCCACGTTGGCCACCTGGTACGGATCCACCACCCGGACCTCGGGTGTCCGCGCGCCGGGCTTGCGATAGCGGATGCGCAACCGTTCGCGCCGCTGCGCCGCACGGGTCAGCCCCTCAAGGATCGGAGGCACCGAGAGGAGCGGCTCGGCCGTGGTGCGAAAGGTGATGGCCTCGCCCCATTGCGAGATGTTGAAGGACACCGCATCGGGCAGGGCCTCTTCCAGTTTGCGCAGGGCCGCCACCAGACGCGCCTCGAACGGCGTCCCGCGATATTGCTGCAGGGCCTTCTCGGCAACCAGCAACGCGAACAATTCCCCCTCGGTGATCTGCAGCGTGGGAAAGGACTTCACCTCCTCCGTGTACCGATATCCATTCCGCACCGGATCGAATTCCAGGGGCAGATTCAGCCGATCCCGCATGAACTCCAGGTCCCGCTGAATCGTCTTGGTGCTGACCTCGAGCTTCCGCGCCATCGTCGAGCAGTTGGGATACCGGCCTTCCCGGAGCACGGCGTGAATGCGCATCATCCGGTCCAGAGGTGGACGGGTCGTGGGCAAGCCGGGAGCAGTTCGTTTCATGGGCAATGCGAATCGAGTCTGGCGCCACGGCCGCCCGCGACGCCACGAGAAACCGCGGGCGGGAGTCCTCGCCTTGGGCTTTCCCGGTCCGTGACTTCCATTCGTACGCAGGGAATGCGCGGAGGTCTCGGGCGGGCGGAGGCACGGTCACGGTCGTCTTAACCGTCGCCCGTCGCCATCCTCGACAAAATATTGGACAAAATATAGTGACAGGTTCATTATTTGACAAGTGCGTTCCGTGTGGATACAGGTCTTCCCATGCGCATGGCACGACTGAAGGTGAAGGCGGAGGAGGGG
>JAHCBB010000015.1 GCA_019634635.1 Verrucomicrobiia bacterium | reverse complement strand
CCTTTTTCTTCTCCAGTTGCGAAAGTCGGGTTAGACCCGCAGCTCATCAGACCACCCATCGGTCCCCCAACCCGGTGGGGCGAACCTCCCGCCGAGCCGTGCGCCCATGCAGTCCCCACCACGTCACCCCGCAGTCCCACGTACGGTTCGGCAGGAGCCTCACCCCACCGGGTCAAGGCCTCACCCCACCAGGTGAGATCCGCGGCCCATCAGACCACCCATCGGTCCCCCAGCCCGGTGGGGCTCCGCGGAGCCGTGCGCCTGTGGAGTCCCCACAGGCCCGGCCGGCAGTTGCGCGTGCGCTTCAGGGCGCGTGAGCCCGGGGGGTGCGCCGGTGGGGTGAGGCGCCGCCCAACGGTACATCCGGCGACGCGCGGAGCCACGCCGGAATGGGAGCACGCCCGCCCGGGCTTCCCTCGGTCACCGGGTCGCGGGGACCAGGGTCACCACCACGTTGGTGGGGTTCCCATGGGTCAGCACGGGAAAGGCGGTGTCGGTGATCAGAACAAGTTCGCCGCCGCAGAGAATGCGGGCGGCGACGACGTACCGGTGGGCCGGGTTGATGGCCTTGGACGTGTAGTGCAGCTCGAAGGGAATCGGAGCGGTTTCCCGGGGGCTGATGTATTCGAGCGCCAGGTTGACTGCGGGCGCATCGGCAAGGGTCACGTCATCAAGCCGCAACTCGATGGTGCATCCCGGCGTCACCACCAGGTGATCGTATTGGAGCGTGCCGGTCACTTTCGGACGCGGTGCGGGAGGTTTTGAATGACAGCCCGCAGCGGCGAAGAGGACAACGCTGAGGGCCAGGCCGGAGGCGGCTGCAAGGGTGGGCGTGCGCATCGAGTCAAATCGGATGTGGGAAACGTGTGGGTTCGAAATCCGGACGGACACGTATCGGCCTACGGCGCGAGGACGATTTGAATCCGTTCGTAGATCTGTTTGGACAAAGTTTCATCGCCCAACGTGCTGACCCGGATTTTCAGCTCGGTCTTGGTCGGCGACAATGCCCGCATCTTGACCGAGACCTTCGTCAGGTCGGGGGCTCTCCCGTCAATCAATGAGGCGATCTGCGACGCCTGAAGGTCCAGTTCCGTGATGTCCAATGAATGCAGGGCCGCGCGGCTCGCGCGCAGGACGCGGTCCATCGGGGCGTCCTCGACCGCGCGAAGGCTCCCCCGGGAATAAGTCATCCCGGCGGGCGAATCGGCGGTCGGCGGCGTCGTGCATCCCGGGACCAACGCCAGGCCGGTCAATGCCGCCAGCAGCAGCGGTGCGACACCCCGGCCCCGGTGGATCAGGGGACGGAGTCTGGACTGCCGGGTTGGATTGGCGACTGCCAGCGGCCGTTTCATGACAGCCCCGTCTTATCGTGTCCCACTGGCCGCGCCAAGCATCCATGCAGCCGCCGGGCTCGACACCCACGGTCCTCCGTCACGGCGTTCGTGCCGGCGAACCTCTTGTGGGCGCCGGGAGCCATGGGGCACCCAGGGCGTCTCCGATGGCGGCCATCCGGCGGGAATGGATGGCTTCGCTCAGCACGGGGGTGGCCCCTTCGACGGGTAGCGGCTCGGTCAATTCCACCCAGGAGCGGCAGCCGCCGTATGCCGGCAGAAGCGTCAGGTCATGGCGACGGGGAAGTCGGAATATGCGAAGCGCGATCATGCTAATTGAAGCCTCACCGCCCCAATCGAACCGGCTGGCAATGACCTCCGGGGTCCAGACATGCTGACCGGACAGCGCCAGGGCCTCGTCCAGCGATCGCAATTGCCGCCAACCGGTCACCACGGCGAAAAACTCGATGAGAACCCGGTCCGGCGGCGGGACCGCGGCGGAACCCGCCGGTGGCGGCAGGAGGTCCCGGGCTTCGGGGACGACCTGCCCGGCCTCTTGGTGGAACCGCGTGGGAAAGAGGAGGAACTCGCGATGATCCACAACAAAGCCGTCCGGCCCCTCGGCGATGCCGCCCTTGCGGAGAATGAGCGACTGGCGGCCGCGTCCAAGTGCCTCGACGACGACCGCCCACTCTTTGAACGCGATCCGCACCACCCCAGCGTGCAGGGGATCGGGGCGTCCGGGCAAGCCGCGGGGCGTCGCGGGGCGTTGAGGGTGGCCCGGGATCGGGGTTCGCCCCGGAGCGAACCAGATCCCGACGCGCCGAACGGTCCTGTCAAACGGTCCTTGGCACCCCGGTACCGGCATGCGCAGGCTCGCCGCCTGGTGAACCTCCTCAATCCGGTCTCCGACGCATGCGGCCGTGCCCCGGGGTCGGCAGCCTGGAGCGCCGTGGGTCTGGCAGGACGGGACGGAGGGGCTTTGGCGTGAATGCAGCACCGCCGGGCGGGACCTTCAGGGCGCCGGGGACGCCTTGGTGGAGGAGCGGCTGGGAACTCCTGAAGTCTCAGTATTCCGGGTCTTCCGGACGCAGCCGCTTCGCCCGGGCCGCGTCGTGGAATGTGGTGGGGGGCGTGGCCTCGCGCGGGCTGATGCTGGTGGCGTCCCTGCTGGTGGCCCGGACTCTTGGCGACACCATGTTTGGTCAGCTGGGGATGATCCAGAACACCTTCCTCATGGTCGGGGTCTTCGCCAGCCTGGGGTTGGGCATGACCGCCACCCGGTTTCTCGCCCTCTACCGCCAGACGGCACCGGATCGGGCGGGGCGTGTGGCAACGCTGGCGCCGCTCGGCGCCGGATTGCTCGCGACGGCCGGAGCGATTGGCATCGTGGCCTGCGCGCCCTGGCTGGCGCGCGTCTCGCTCAACGAGCCCGCGCTGGGGTTCGCACTGCGCCTGGCGGCACCGATGCTCGTCCTTGGGGCGTTGCAGGATGCCAACCAGGGCATCCTGGCCGGGCTGGAGGCCTTTCGGGTCCTGGCGCGAGTTACCGCGATCACCAGCGTGGCGCAGGCACTGGGCATGGTGGTGGGCGCTTACTCCGGCGGACTTCCCGGCAGCCTGGTGGGCATGATCTGCGGCATGGCGGTCGGTCTGGTCGTATCCTCGCTCGCCGTGCGCGCAGCGCTGGTTCGTGCCGGACTCAAGACGGGCCTCTCCGGATGGCTCGATGAGGTGCCGGCACTGTGGCGGTTTGCGCTTCCGGCCGTGCTGGCGGGGGGCGTCGTCCTGCCCGCGAACTGGCTGGTGGGCGCCCTGTTGATGCATCAGCCCGGAGGCGGTGCCGAGATGGGCCAGTACAACGCAGCCCACCAGGTTCGCATCATGATCCTGTACATTCCGGGAATGGTCGCGACGGCCGGCCTGCCGGTGCTCACCCACCTGTGGAAACACGCGCGCGGTGGAGAGTACTTTCGGATCATCCGGATCAAGCTGGTCCTGGGATTCATCACGGCGTCCCTCGTGGCCGTGCCCGCCATTCTGGCCGCACCATGGATCATGACGGCGTTCGGCGAAGGGTTTCCGGAGGGGGCGCCGGTGTTGCGGGTTCTCGCGTGTGCCGCGGTGATCACGGCGACCCTCAACATGATCGGCCAGTCCCTGGTGAGCGAGGGACGCATGTGGACCGGTCTGTTGCTGAACGTCATCTGGGCGACCGTGCTGATCGGGCTCTCCATCGCCTGGATTCCGACACACGGCGCCCTCGGGCTTGCCTGGGCCAATTTTGCAGCCTTCGCGGTCCACCTCGTGACCGTCAGCCTTTATGTGCTGCGTCAGTCTCGGGACGGGGGACGTGACCGACTGGAGCCATCGGAGGTGACTCCGGTCTGAAGCCGGCCTGCTCCGAATTCTACTCCGGCTCCTCGCACCATCGCGCCTGCAGGCGGTGCGGGATGCCGAGGTGATCGAGCACCCGCGCCACCACGGTGTCCGCGACGGCACCGACCGAGCCGGGGCGGCTGTAAAATGACGGATTGGCCGGCAGCAACACCGCGCCGGCCAGCAGCAGCAGTTCGAAATTCTTCACGTGAACCAGGGAGAGCGGGGTCTCCCGCGGGACCAGCAGCAGCTTCCGCCGTTCCTTGAGCATCACATCCGCACAGCGGAGCAGGGCGTCGGAGCTGACCCCGTGGGCGATGCGCCCGAGCGTCCCCATGCTGCAGGGGATCACCACCATGGCCTCCGGGGGATTGGAACCGCTGGCGAAGGGGAGGTTCATCGAGCGGTGACTGTGGGTGGCGACGCCGTCGGGAAGTCGGAGGCCACCCTCCAGTTCCGCGGCGATCACCTGCGGTGCATACTGGCTGAGCAGCACATGGATTTCGTGCTGCGCCGGGTCGAGGCTGTCGAGCAGGCGCTGGGCGTACAGGGAACCGCTGGCCCCGGTCACGGCGATGAGCAGACGCATGCCCGCAGTATCCCTGAAACCGCCCCACCGGCAACGCGGGGGGGCGGACGCCTCGTTCGGGCGTGGCCTCGGCGCGCGCGAAGCGCCCTGGAGTACGGTGGCCCTCCACCGTTTTGGGAGCGCGCCGACGCGCATCTGGGCGGCGGCACGTGGGGTTGCCGGACGGTGACGTGGGACGTCGCGGTCGCGGAACTGAACGGGTTCGATGAGATGCCAACCGTGACAGGTCGCCGTCCCAAGAACCGGCGAATCGCCAAGTCAATTGGCGCTGGTTGGAACGGTGGCTTCATCGAACCCATCCGTCCCGAACTCCACGCCAGTTTCGGACGCTGCTTCGAGCGCCTCTGTCGTGAGGCTCTGCCGATGATCTACGCGCTGAACGTCATCAGCCCGGATCGAGGAGCGGAATGGGACGTCCCGGCGTGGCGGGGTTCGGGCAAGCCTCACCGCTGCGCCTTCCCAGCCCGGGCCTGGCGAGGAAGGCAAAACCACCGCCTTTCTGCCGGTGAGGGATATTGGCGCGAACTCACGGCTGCGGCCATGGCCCGCGCAGTGCGGCGGCGCGGGCGACAACGGCGCTGGTGAAGGCGTCCACCAGCGGCGCGGTGCGGGCGGGGCGGAGGACGCCGAGCGTCAGCCGGGGAAAGTCCTCCAGCAGCAGGGCGCGCACGCCGAGCGCCGGCGCCGCACCCGGCGCGGCCACCGAGAGGCCGAGGCCGTAGCCGTTGGCGACATACGTCTCGATGAGCGTCAGCGAGGGCACTTCCATGTCGGCGGCCCACGCGATGCCGCGCTCCGCCAGGCGCTGCTGGAAGCGGCGCGGGATCGGTTCCTCCGCCGGCAACGCCAGCAGCGGTTCGGCAATGCGGTCCTGGCTCAGCACTTCCTCGGCCGTCTGCCAGCGGCTGGCGCGCGGCACGAGCAGGACGAGCGGGATGGCGATCAGGGGTTCCGTGTGCAGGCCCTCGGCGGCCGTGGCGTCGCAGAGGGTCACGGCCACGTCGAGTTCGCCGGCGCGGAGGGCGCGCTCAAGCTCGGCGAGGTAGCCCTGCCGGAGGTCCACGCGCAGGCCGGGATGCGTCCGCCGCAGATCGGCGAGAATGGCGGGCAAGTGGTCGCGCAGGACGATCTCGGAGGCGCCGATGCGCAGGGGGCGGGCCACGCGGCCGCGGAGACGGTCGTCCAGCTCCGGCAGCCGGCCGAAGAACGGCTCGACGAAGGCGAACAGCTCGGCCCCGGTCGGGGTGAGCGCGAAGGGCCGGCGCTGGAAGAGCACCGCGCCCACGTCCTCCTCGAGCTGCCGGAGCTGGCTGCTGATGGCGGGCGGCTGGATGCCGTAAGGCATCTGGCGGGCGGCCTCGCTGATGCCGCGGTGTCGCGCGACGTGGTAAAACAGCTCGAGGTGGTGGAGGTTCATGTTCGATCCGGTGAAACGCGCCTTCAGTTTTATCAACTAACACCCCGGCGGCGAGCCTGCCCACGATGCGTGCCACTGGCCCCGGACACCAACTTCCCGGGGCGGCGAAAGGCACCATGACAACCCTACTGATTCTGATCCTCGCCCTGTTTGTGGCTCTTCCCATCGTGGCGCTGCTCCGCGCCGGGGCGGCGAGCCGTGCGGTCAACGAGCTGGCCGCGCGGGTCCGCGACCTGGAGTATCGGCTCGCGCAGTCCGCCCCGGTCGCCGCGTCCGCCCGCGCGCCTTCGGCCGCGGCGGAATGGCTGCTCCGTGGCCATGAGGTGCGGGTGCCGGCCGCGAAGCCAGTCCCGGTTTCGCCGCCGCCGCCGCCGCCGCCGGAGGAGCCGCGTTGGGTGCCGACGGAGGCCTTCGCCGCCATCGCGAAGGACGAGCCGCCACCGGCGTCGGAGGCCGGGGCGGGCCGGACGTGGGAGAGCCTGTTCGGGGCGCGGTTGTTTGCGTGGGTGGGCGGTTTCGCGCTGTTTCTGGCGGCGGCCTACGGGCTGAAATACTCGATGGACCACAACCTCCTGCCGCCGGCGGTGCGGGTGCTGCTGGGGCTGCTCACCGGTGCGGGCCTGGTGGCGGGCGGACTCTTCACGGACCGCCGCGGCTACCGCGTGACGGCGCAGGCGCTGGTCGGGGCGGGCATCGTGGTGGCCTACGCCGCGGGCTACGTGGGCCACGCGCTGTACCGGCTGGCACCGTTCACGTCGGGCGCGACGCTCGGACTGCTGGCCGGCGTGACGGCGGCGGCCATCGGGCTGGCGCTGCGGCTGCAGTCGCCGGGCGTCGCGGCGCTGGGCTCGCTGGCGGGCTTCATCACACCGTTCCTGCTGCCGCAGGGGCTGGAGTCGCCGGTGGCGCGGTTCACGTATATCGGGCTGCTGAACGCGGGCCTGCTCGCCGTGGTGCTGCGGCGCGGGTGGGGCTGGCTGGCGCCGCTCGCCGGCCTCGGCACGGCGGTCACGCTGGGGGCCGGTCTGCACACGCTGGGCGATGCACAGCGCGCGGGCGTGGCGCTGGCGCTGCTGGCCCTGTTCGGCGGGGCGGCCTGGTGGCACGCCCGCCGCGGGGAAACGGCGGATGCATCCACGGCCGGCCTCAAAGCAACCCGGGCGCTGCCGGACCTGGCGGCGGGGACCGGTCTGGTCCTCGGGTTCGCGGTGGTCTGGCTGTTGGGGTGGGGGGTCGGCGCTTCGCTGGCGTTTCGGCCGCAGAACGCCACTGCGGTCGTCGGCCTCCTGCTGCTGGCCGGCGCGTTGCACGGCACGGCGCAGCATGGGCTGGCCCGGCGCGTGGGATTGCCGCCTTGGGTGGCGTTGCTGCCGGCCATCGGCCTCGCCGTGCTGCTGGGCCTCTGGGTGAGCTTTGGACCGCCGGCGCTGCACCCCGCCTGGCTGCCGGCGGCGGTCGTGCTGCTGGCGCTGACCGGCCGCAGCGCCTTCCAGCCCGGCGAGGACACGGTGCCGGCCAGCCCGAACGAGCCGGCACCGCGGCTGGTCGCGCTCGGGGGCACGGTCATCGCCGCGGCCCTGCCATTGCTCCTCGCCCTGCTGAACTCCCAGTTCACCGGACCGGGCTGGGTCTTCTTCGGCCTGGCCCTGCTGGCCGCGTGGCTGCTGGCGGGTGCGAGCCGGCTTGACCTGCCGGTGCTGGCGCCGGCTGCGGTGCTGGTGGCGGGCGTGATTGCGAATGTCTGGGCCTTGTTCGCGACCGATCCGGCCGCGTACACGGAGCTGCTGCCGGGCAGCCGGCTGCTGGTGGAGGAGTTCCGCCGGCCGATGCCGATGCCGTGGTCGGGGCCGGCGATGCTGGCGTGGCTGGTCGGTTTCGCGGTGGTTCTGACGGGGATGCCGCCGCGGCTGCGGCGGGCCGACGACGAACACCCGGCCTGGTGGATCGCCGCCGCCCTGGCGGGGCCGCTGCTGCTGCTTCCGCTGCTGGGCGTGGTGCACCACGTCTGGCCTGCCGTGCCGGCGGCGCTGGTGCCCCTGGCGTTGGCCGTACCGACCGGCCTCGTCGCCTGGTGGGCGGCGCGCCGCCTGGCGCGGGGGAATCCGCACCGCCTCACGGCGCTGGCCTGGCTGTGGGGCGCGGCACTCCTGCTGGTCACGGTGGCGCTGCCGCTGCAACTCGATCACCAGTGGCTGACCATCGGCTTCGCGCTCGAGGGCGCCGCGCTGCTGGCGCTCTTCCGCCGCGTGCCGCACGCGGGGCTGGTGCGAGCCGGGACGGCCGTGCTGATCGGCACCTTTGCCCGGCTGATCCTTAACCCGGATGTGGTCACCTGGGGCCTGCCGGACGGTCTCCCGGTGTTCAACGGCCTGCTGTATCCCTTCGCCGTGGTGATCGCGGCGTTGTACGCGGGCGCCCGGCTCTCCGATGACACGGCGCTGCCGCACGGGCGCAGGCTGCTGCTGGCGATGGGCACGACGGCGCTGTTCGTGTTGGTGAACCTCCAGATCGCGCACTTCTTCACACCACCCGGCCACGCGACGCTGGACCTTTCGTACACCGGCAACCTCCCCCGGGACATGACCTACACGCTTGCGTGGTCGGCGTTTGCGCTCGGCCTGGTGATTGCGGGGTTGTTGCGCGATTGGCGGCCTGCGCGGCTGGCGGGCGCGGCGCTCTTCGGCGCGGCGCTGCTCAAGCTGTTCCTCCATGACCTCGCACGGCTCGACAACCTGTATCGCATCGGCGCGCTGTTCGGCGTGGCGGTGGCCGCGCTGGCCGCCTCAACGCTGTACCAGCGGTTTTTCCGTGGTCGGGGGTGATTTTCTGGCAGGAGCTTGGCGGCTATGTGAATTCGGGGGGCGATGGGTTCAACCCACGTGTGCCAGAACCAAGGATCAAAGGGACAGGTCCATGGACACAAAGAGATCGTTGACGACTTCCCGGCTCCCCAGAATGGCGCCATCGGTCAAGTAGCGCAGGCGAAGCCGGAGGATTTCCGGGGCGGAAACCCGTCCGCGGGCCGCCAGGACCTTCAGGACCGTCTCCCGCTCAAACCCGCGGCGCAGGGGTTGCCCTTCCGCGTCGGTGCCCTCCCGCTCTTCGCCCTGCGTGAACAGCCACTGGCGGTACTCGGCGAGGACAGCCTCCGGGGTGGAGTGAAGGGCTGTGGCCAACCCCTCGCAGCTTCCGCCGTTCCTTGAGCATCACATCCGCACAGCGGAGCAGGGCGTCGGAGCTGACCCCGTGGGCGATGCGCCCGAGCGTCCCCATGCTGCAGGGGATCACCACCATGGCCTCCGGGGGATTGGAACCGCTGGCGAAGGGGAGGTTCATCGAGCGGTGACTGTGGGTGGCGACACCGTCGGGAAGTCGGAGGCCACCCTCCAGTTCCGCGGCGATCACCTGCGGTGCATACTGGCTGAGCAGCACATGGATTTCGTGCTGCGCCGGGTCGAGGCTGTCGAGCAGGCGCTGGGCGTACAGGGAACCGCTGGCCCCGGTCACGGCGATGAGCAGACGCATGCCCGCAGTATCCCTGAAACCGCCCCACCGGCAACGCGGGGGGGGCGGACGCCTCGTTCGGGCGTGGCCTCGGCGCGCGCGAAGCGCCCTGGAGTACGGTGGCCCTCCACCGTTTTGGGAGCGCGCCGGCACGCATCTGGGCGGCGGCACGTGGGGTTGCCGGACGGTGACGTGGGACGTCGCGGTCGCGGAACTGAACGGGTTCGATGAGATGCCAACCGTGACAGGTCGCCGTCCCAAGAACCGGCGAATCGCGATGAATCCGACTCAGGGCTTGACCTGAGCATCGGCACGCGACAAATGAGGGGTGATGGTCCCCACGGCAGGCCTTCCCAGGCAAACAACATCCCCGGACTACGGAAGTCCGACCTCCCGTTGCATGCTTGCGAGAAAAGAAACGCCCGCCGCTGCGAAACCGATCCCGGCGACCCGCCTGAAGCCCTTTTTCGTCCTACCCCCGGAACCCACCCTGTCCCCATGGCCTTCCATCCCACCCCAACGCTGAAACCCATCCCCAATCCCCCAGATCCATCCCCATCCGTTCGTGCGGTGTTTGCCGTCCTGATGATGCTCATGCTTTGCCTGCCGGCACCCCCCGCTCAGGCCGCGGGCGCCCCAGGCACGCTGCGATGGCAGGTTCCCCTCAGGGGCCCCGTGGCCACCCCGGCCATCGGACCCGATGGCACGATCTACGCAGGCGGGGCGGAGGAACTGGTGGCCATCGCCCCGGAGACGGGGGCTGTGAAGTGGAGGGTGCCGGCTTCCCCAACGATCTCCATCGTGCTCGGACCGGATGGGGAGATCTTTCACTTGAACCAGACCGCCGTTTCGAGCATCGGCCCGGCGAGTGGTGACACATTGTGGTCAGTGCCGACTGCAACACCGGAACGAAACTCCAGGATCGCACTGACATCCAATGGTAACCTGTTAATCGTCTATTTGGGTATCCAGAAGAGAGTGTACTCGGATTGCGACTGGGGAGTCTGCTCCAGCGTTCTGCAGTCCCTAGAATTTACAGATATAGACTCAACGAATGGAAGGCAATTATCCGCATTTGAATTGTTTACCGGAACCATTATCACCGCCAACTGGTGGGCCGAGCCAAGCGGGGTCTGGGGCGCATACGAGCTTGTGATTGATGCAAATTGGAGACCTACGATTGGCTATAATTGGTATAACTTTAATGGCAGTTTCTCGTTTTTTGGTTGGCCTGATTCCAATATATATGATGATTCAGTACGATTGCTGGGGGCCGTGTCCGCCTTGGGGAACTACGGCGCTCTTTATGGAGCCAGAGTGGAAGATCCGTGGAATGGTTCCGGTCATTACTTTTTCCAATTAGGACCGCAGTTGATTGAATCAGATGTAGACATGTCAAGGCATCCTGACGGGGAGGTTCCTGTTGTTGGTCAGGGCGTCGTTTACTACGCTGGGAAAGGGTCGATTTACTCAATTGACTCCCACGACTTGCGAAAACATTGGAACTCCTCCCTTGATGCTCAGGGAAAAAAACTTGCGCTTGGGGACGATCACATCTTGTATGTCTCGGGCAATTCCCACCATCTGAATTTTGGTGAATTGGGCAGAATTTCAGCACTTTCCGCAGCAACGGGCTTCAAGCGATGGGAATACCGGCATACAGCTTCCGTGACTTCGGCTCCCATGATTTCTGGAAGCGGAATTCTCCTCGTGGGTGCAGACGATGGTCTATTGGGACTTAACGTGTCTTCACGCGGGCCGGCATCCTCACCCTGGCCGCTGGAACGTCAAAATGTCAGAAACACGGCGAACCAAGGCGATGGAAACTTTCCTCCTTCGTGCAAGGTCACCTCACCAGAACCAATTCATTATCTCGGAGAAGATCTTTACCTGCAGGGGAATCCGTACGGTCCCGCCAGCAAATCGTACCAGTGGTACCTGAATGGCAACGCTCTGGCAGGCCAGACAAACGAAACCCTGTTCGCATCACAGATTGGTCCTTCCTTGAGGGGCGACTATCGTTTCGAAGTTGTAAGTGAATTCGGGCGCGCTTCTGACTCGACCAGAGTTCGGATTGTTGAGAGGAAAACCCCACTCGTTTCCGTCGGAGGGTGGGATGTCTTCGAAGACGGGGAGTTCAGACCGGGCAGCCTGGTGCGGTTTGAATCCGGATTTCCCGGGGGACGGGTCTTTTTCACGCTCGATGGATCAACACCCCGATTGGATTCACCCGAGTTTCTGGAGCCGTTTCCGCTGACATCCAATCTCGTCGTCCGGGCGCTTGGGGTGAGTGCCGATCGGTCGGAAAGCGGAATCTTGGGCCCGCTCGCCATCCGGGCCGGGGACTTTCCGATCCCGGATCTATTCGGGATCGTGACCGAGGTTGATTCGGGCGGCTCTGTTCTCCTGAGGCCTGACCGGCGCGAATTCATCGCGGGGGCGGAAGTCTCCGCAGCCGCGATTCCGAACTCCGGGTGGAGGTTCCTCCACTGGGAAGGTGACTTGGTGGGGACGGAGGAGACGGGCGTGGTCACGATGGATTCCAACAAGCGCGTCCGCGCTGTATTTGAGAAGATTCCAACGCCCCATTCAATCCGGACATCTTCCGTGGGAGCTGGGGGCGTTTACGTCGCACCGCGGGAGCAGGGTTATCAGGATGGGGAAATGGTCATCGCCCGTGCCGTGCCGGCTCCCAGATGGCGTTTCGCGGGATGGGCTGGAGACCTCGGCGGAACCGCTCCGTCGGCAGCACTGCTCATGGACAGTTCAAAAAGCGTGATTGCGACCTTCGAATCGATTCCAGAGCACTCGGTCACGGTGGCCTCCGGGGGAGGAGTGGTCAGTGGAGATGGAGTGTACCTGGAGGGCGAGACGGCCACCCTCACTGCAACCGCCCTGCCAGGGTGGACGTTCCTGGGGTGGAGTGGGGACCACTCCGGATCCGAACCTACCATCGTGATTTCGGTGACCCGGCCAGTGTCGCTCGTCGCCCGGTTTGGCACCCGCGTCATGGTAAACAGCATGGGTTCGGGCGAGGTGGTCCTGGAGCCGCCCGGGGAGTTCCATGCGCACGGCTCGCGCGTGAAGGTGATCCCCAAACCGCAACCGGGAAATTATCTCGGGCTCTGGGACCCGCAGTGGAGCAGCCAGTCGAAATTGGGCTGGGTGCTGACCGTGACCGACCCGAACCCATCCATCACCGGAATCTTCGTACCGTTGGAGTCCGATCGTGATTCCCTTTTGGTGGACACTGTTGGTGGTGGATCGGTCGAGGCCAACCCGCCACGCATGGCCTTTGAAATCACCGAAAGCGTCCAATTGGATGCCCGACCATGGCCGGGATGGACTTTTGCCGGATGGAGCGGCGACGTGGAAGGCGCATCAACACCGGCGACGTTGGCCATGACAGGGCCGCGGCGGGTCACGGCCACGTTCACACTGACGGCCCCGGGTCCCACGCTGGCACCGATTGCGGATCAAACGATTCCGGAGCTGAGTCAACTGGCGATTGTGCTGGAGCCCGGACATCCGGAGGCGCCGGTCGGGGGCTTGGGGCTGATGCTGGTGGAGGCTCCACCCGGGATGTCCGTGGGAGCCGGTCGGGTTCTTCGGTGGACCCCAAGTGAGGCCCAGGGACCTGGCATCTACCAGGTGCGTATCCGGGTGGTGGACCCAGCCGATTTGACCGCGGAAGAGGCCTTTCAGGTAACGGTGACCGAGGTCAACTCACCTCCCGGGATCTCGATCCTCAGATCTGAGGATTGGAGCGGTGACGACATCTATCTGGGGGCAAATCAGACGTTGTCAGCTCAGGCCCATTATTCGGATCCCGACCTGCCGCGGCAGAGCCTCGTCCTTGATGTTGTGGAAGGGCCTCCGGGATTGACGGTGTCGCCCTCGGGGTTGGTCGAGTGGGTCCCGTCCTCGGGCCACCCACGGCTGACCAACGAAGTGGTGATTCGCGTGACAGACGACGGTGAACCACCCCTGTCGGCGACGACAGCGTTCCGGGTGATCCTACTGAATAGCGGCGCCCCGCCGTCCATTGACGGCTGGACGCCGCTGGCGGCGTTCGAGCGCTTCGAGATGGTCCACGGGACCTTCACCTGGGAGGAGGCGCGGGCGGATGCGGCATCGCGCGGGGGGCATCTGGCGACGTTTGCGAGCGCTGCCGAGTGGGCCGCCGGACGGTCGGTCTGGCAAAGCTACGGCCGTGCGACGTGGATTGGCGGCTACCAACGGGAGGACGGGGCCGAGCCGCGGGGCGGCTGGGAGTGGATTACCGGGGAACCGTGGGCCTTTGAAGCGTGGGCGCCTTCCGAACCGAACAATTACCTCGGGTTCGCCGAGAACCACCTGGACATCCTTGCAGCGGGAGGCTGGAACGATGCGCCCGGCACCACCGGCCAGGCCTACCTGTTGGAGCATCCGGACCGGGGACCGGTTTCGCCGTTCGACCGTTTCGAAGTGAATGAGGGTTCGACGCTGGGGGTTGCGATCCGGGTGTCAGATCCGGATCTGCCCCAGCAGACGCTCACCCTGGAGCTGTTGTCAGCTCCGGAAGGCATGGTGCTCACACCGACGCGGGCGTTGATCTGGACGCCCACCGAGGCGCAGGGGCCGTCCACCAACGTGGTGGTGCTGCAGGTGCGGGACGACGGGGAGCCGCCGGGGGCGGCGACGGTGTCCTTTGAGGTGGTGGTGCGCGAGGTGAACCGGGCACCGGCGGTGGCGTCGCGATGGGTGATGGATTTCGGGACGGATCCCGCCGCGATGGCAACGGTTGCCGGGACCAACAACGCCGCGTGGGTGGTCGCCGGAGGCAACCCGGGCGGGTTCCTGGGGCTGACGTACTCGCGGACCAACGAGTACACCGCAGTGGTGCTGCCGCCGGTGCCCGAGGCCGGTGCGGTGATCGCCGGGTTCCGCATGTCCTGCGACCTGCGCACGGGCAATGGCACGCGGGAACAGGTCGCCGACGGGTTCAGCTTCAGCTTCGCGCGGGAGGGGGACCCGGTGCTGGTGGATCCGTGGGACCAGACGGGCTACGCCGGGGAGTGCTGTGCGGAGACGGGCACGCGAACGGGGGTCGCGGTGTCCTTCGACACGTGGGCGGGGAACACCTTCCCGGGAGCCGAAGGGGATCGCACCGACGTGGAGGGACTGATCGTGCGTGTGGACAACGTCACGGTGGCCAAGGTCGCCCTGCCGACCCGCAACGGGGAGCCGGGCGACGCGACGAGTCTGCAAACCGGTCCGCGCGACGCGGCGTACTGGGCGGGCGGTGGCAATCCGCTGTGGCCGGCGGCGTGGGCGACGTTGTCGTGGCAGCCGTTTGTGGTGGAGCTGAGGCCGGAGGGCCGGCTCTCGGTATGGTGGAAGGGCGTGGCGGTGCTGGAGGGGGTGGAGACGGGGTTTGTTCCGGGTCCGGGCCGGTTTGTGCTGGCAGGGCGGACGGCCAACTCGGTGGGCAATGTGCATGTGGACAACCTGCGGTTGAACGTGATCTCCCGGCATGAGGTGGCGGAGGGAGAGACCCTCGAGCTGGTGTTGAACGCGACCGATCCGGATCTGCCGCCGCAGGTGCTGGAGCATGAGGTGCTGGCCGGGCCGGCCGGCCTGACGGTGAGTGCCGGGGGCGTGCTGAGCTGGACGCCCTCGGAGGCGCAGGGGCCGTCCACCAACGTGGTGGAGGTACGGGTGGGCGACGACGGCTTGCCGCCATTGTCGGTGGTCGTCGGATACCAGATTGTGGTGCGGGAGGTGAACCAGCCGCCGGTGATTGCACCGGGGACGTCGGTGGAAGTGGACGAGGGATCGGTGGTCCGCCTGACGTTGGAGGCGAGCGATCCGGATCTGCCGCCGCAGGCGCTGGTGTTCTCGCTGGTGAGCGGACCGGAAGGGATGACGGTGACGCCGGCCGGAGAACTCCATTGGGCAACGAGTGAGGCGGATGGGCCGTCCACGGTCATCGCTCATGTGCGGGTCACGGACGACGGCGAGCCGCCGTTGTCGGCGGCCAACCGTATTGTGATCACCGTGCTCGAGGTGAATGAGCCGCCGGTGATCGCACCGGTGGCGGACCGGGTGGTGGATGAAGGCACCCTGTTGAGCCTGCAACTGGAGGCGAGCGATCCGGATCTGCCAGCGCAGACGTTGCGGTTCCTGCTGTCCAGCGGACCGGCGGGAATGACGGTGAGTCCGACCGGAGAGCTGGCCTGGACACCCGGCGAGGCCGACGGACCGGGGGAATTCGAGGTCGAGGTGGCGGTGCGGGATGGCGGGACCCCTCCGCTGACAGCGTTCCACCGTTTCCGGATCACGGTGCGGGAGGTGAACCAGCCGCCGGTGATTGCACCGGGGACTTCGGTGGAAGTGGATGAGGGATCGGTGGTCCGCCTGACATTGGAGGCAACCGATCCGGATCTGCCGCCGCAGGCGCTGGTGTTCTCGCTGGTGAGCGGACCGGAAGGGATGACGGTGACGCCAGCTGGAGAGCTGCTCTGGGCAACGAGTGAGGCGGATGGGCCGTCCACCGTGACGGCCCTTGTGCGGGTGACGGACAACGGGGAGCCACCACTGTCGGCAACCAATCGCAATGTCATCACCGTGCTCGAGGTGAATGAACCGCCGGTGATCGCGCCGGTGGCGGACCAGGTGGTGGATGAAGGCACCCTGTTGAGCCTGCAACTGGAGGCGAGCGATCCGGATCTGCCAGCGCAGACGTTGCGGTTCTTGCTGTCCAGCGGACCGGCGGGAATGACGGTGAGTCCGACCGGAGAGCTGGCCTGGACGCCCGGCGAGGCCGACGGACCGGGGGAATTCGAGGTCGAGGTGGCGGTGCGGGATGGCGGGACCCCTCCGCTGACAGCGTTCCACCGTTTCCGGATCACGGTGCGGGAGGTCAACGAGCCCCCGGTGCTGGATCCGGTCGCGGACCAGGTGGCGTCCGCGGGGGTGTTGTTTGAACTGCAGTTGACCGGGAGCGACCCGGATCAACCGGAGCAGCCATTGACCTTTGCCCTGGTGTCGGGACCTGCCGGGATGACGGTGGGTGCCGACGGGTTGCTGAGCTGGACGCCCCCGCCCGCGGCGGCGTCCTCGACGAACGAGGTGACCGTGGCGCTGCTGGACGGGGCCTTGAGCGTCCGCGGGGCGTTTCGGATCGTGGTGGTGGAGAACATCCAGCTGCAGATCGAACCACCCCGTGCGGACGGGCGGATGGTCCTGAAGATCCGGGCGCCGCTGTTGAAGCCGATCGTGGTGGAGCAGGCGACCGTGCTGGGGGACTGGACGGAGTTCCAGCGCCTGCTGGGGCTGGGGATGGAGAGTCCGATCGAGCTGTTGCTCAGTCCGGGGGCGGGCTCGGAGCCCAGCTTCTGGCACGTCCGCGGCGAGTAGGGGCGCCGAGAGGCCTGGCGCTTCCCGCGTTCCCCGTTGCTTTTGCACGAACGCAGCGGAACTGAAGTGGGGGGAAGGGACGCGCTTCTGCACGTCCGTGACGTTCTCCGATGCGCGCGCGGAGTGGTTGCGGGGATCGTGGGGAGGCTCTGGCGCCGGGCGCTGCCCGCGTTCCCCGTTGCATTTGCACGAACGCAGCGGAACTGATTTGGGTCGCGGTGAAACACGCCCCTACCAATGTGCCGGGGGCCCAGCGCTACCCGTTGGAGGAGGGGGCCATAGAGTGACAGGTTCATTGCGTGACGTTCTCCGATGCGCGCGTGGAGTGGTTGCGGGGATCGTGGGGAGGCACCAGGGCGGCGGTACTTCCCGCGTTCCCCGTCGCTCGCCCACGGGCACGGCGGATCTGATCAGGGTCGCGGATGGAACGCGCCCCTACCAATGTGCCGGGGGGCCAGCGCTACCCGTTGGAGGAGGCGGCCATAGAGTGACAGGTTCATTGCGTGACGTTCTCCGATGCGCGCGTGGAGTGGTTGCGGGGATCGTGGGGAGGCTCTGGCGTCTGGCGCTGCCCGCGTTCCCCGTTGCTCATGCCCGAACGCAGCGGAATTGAAGTGGGTCGCGGTGAAACACGCCCCTACCAAGTGGAGGGACTCGCTGGTGGATAGAGTGACAGGTTCATTGCATTCACAGTGGCAACTGGCACGGCTGAGGGCGAAAACAGGCAAATCACTCCTGATTCTCGATGAAATCCAGAAGGTCCGCGGCTGGAGTGAAGTCGTGAAGCGCCTTTGGGACGAGGAACGGGCGAAGCGGGTCCGGTGCGGTCCCTGTTGCTGGGGTCCTCGGCGTTGCTCCTGCAACAGGGGCTCACGGAGAGCCTGAGCGGTCGCTTCTTCCTGCACCGCTCGGGTCCGAACGCCGACCTGAGGCTCCGGTCGTCACGCTGGACTTCGATCCCCGCGAGGCGCCGTCACCGGATGCGTGGGACGGGCGCCACCTTGGGGCGCGTTCCTGCCGATTTGAAACCGGGCCGCGAAGGGGTTGCCTTCGTTCGCGGCATCGGGTTGAGTCATCAGCGTCTCCCTGAGGAGAGGAGTTGACCCCATGAAGCCGCGACCTTTGCCCCCACGCCGTCGTCGTGACGGGTTCACCCTGATCGAACTGCTGGTGGTGATCGCCATCATCGCCATCCTGGCCAGCATGCTCCTGCCGGCGATTGCCAGGGCGAAGGAGAAGGCGAAGAGCACCGCATGCATCAACAGTCTCCGGCAGTTGGGTCTGGCGCAGCAGGTGTATGGCGCGGACTCCGGCGGGCGGTTCACCCCGACGTTCGCGGTGCGGGGATCCAACGTGGAGCGTCGGGCCTGGTTCAACTTCCTCCAGCCGTACACGCAGACCACCAACCTCATCCTGTGCCCAAGCCGGACCAAGAAGTTCCGCGAAGTGGTCGCCCTGTACCCGAGCGACCAGCAGGAGCGTGCCGTTTCCAACTACGCGATGAACTTCGGCGTTGGTGGCTGCGACTGGCCCGGGGTCTGGGATGCGGCCCGCTATCCGCAGCAGAAGGACTCGGCCATCCGGAATCCGTCGGGAACGGTCCACATCACCGACGGCGCCAGCCAGCCGATGGCGACCCGGGATCCGCTGCGGTGCGTGACGGTACGGTCCCCCGAAAAGGCCGGCGCCTGGGTGTTGCACGATCCCATGAACAGCAGCCCCTGCGATGGCTGCGTGACCGCGCCCTCGACGCAAGATCCCAACTGGGGCGGCCCCCACCTGCGCCACTCGTCGAGGAGCAACGTCCTGTTTGCCGACGCCCATGTGGAGACCATCCTGGCGTCCAAATGGTACTACGGCGGCTCGCCCTGGCTTCGGGCCGAGCTGGGCGGGCCTTGAGGGTTTCGGGTGCAGGCAGCGGGGCTTCGCTCAGGTTGGCCGCTCCTTGCGGGGGTGACTTCGGGGAAATTCCAAACGGAAATTTGCTTGTGTCACCCGGGGACTTCGTGGTCTCTCGGGGGCGTTCCTTGAAGCGCCGGCTTCGTTGGTTGCCGGCATCGTTTTCAACACAGCCGGAAGTGCGGGAACCCCGTGAGACTCGGGGACGGTAGCGCCACGGTATCGGGTTACGAACCTCCACGCGGGCGGCGGCGCCTGCGGGAAGCCACTGGACAGGGGTCCGGGAAGGCGGAGGCCAGGATTGAGACCCGGAGTCCGGATATTGCGCCGGCTGTGCTCGTCGGTTCCGCGGACCCACCGCGGGACACTTCGCCGCCCAGCGAAGGATGAGGCCAGCCCGGCGCGGCCTGTCTGCCACGCCGGAGCCCCAGAGTGTCTGGACGCCTTCATTCTCGGTTTCGCGGGAGCGGAGGCGTTTTTGCTTTTTGGAGGAGCCCGGCGCTGCGCCCGGCTCCCCCGGCAGACCCTTCGTCCCGCACTGGTCTCTTGACTTCAATCTGCCGCGCACCCGGGAACGGTGCGTGGTGTCTGAGCCATTGAGACCTGTTCATGAATCCCTTGTTTCGCCTCCCGGCCCTCGCGGCCGCGGCCACGTTGCTCACCCTCTCCACGGGGCGCGCCCAATTCGCCTCGTCCGTGATCGAGTATCTCCCCGGGGCCGGTGGGTCGCCCGGATACGACAATCCGGCGTCCGCCCTCGGCGAGCCCAGCCGGGTCACGCCCGGGGATTTTGGAGGTCCCGTGGACCCGTTTGCCCCGGCGTATCTGCCCTCCCAGTTGCTGAGCCTGGGCGCTGGCGGATCGCTGACGATGCGCTTTGATGCGCCGGTGCGGAACGATCCGCTGAATCCCTTCGGTCTCGATTTCCTGATCTTCGGCAACAGCGGCTTCATGGTGACCAATGAGTTCGACGCCGAGTTCAATTACATTGGCGTCCCGGCGACCGACGGCTCCTTGTTTGGCACCGACGGTCTCGCCGAGGTCTCGGTGAGCGTGGATGGATTGGAGTTCTTCACCCTGAATCCGGAGTTGACCCCGGCATTGGACGCCCTGTTTCCCACCGACGGCTCCGGGGATTTTTCGCAACCGGTGGATCCCTCCCTGTCGTATGCCCAGTTTGCCGGGCTGACGCTCGAGGGCCTCCGGGGGCTGTACGCGGGGAGCGGGGGCGGCGCTGGCTTCAACCTCGACTGGGCGCGCGACACCTCGGGGGCGCCGGTGACCTTGGACGAGATTCGGTTTGTCCGCGTCACGGTGACCTCGGGCCGCGTTGAGATTGATGGCTTGAGCGCCGTGGTCGCCGTTCCGGAACCCTCGACCCTCGCGCTGGGCGGGCTTGGATTCGGGGCGTTGTGGATGGGGATGCACCGCCGGCGTCGGCGTTCCGGGAACCCATGAAGGCGTCACCGCCCAATCGGGATCCGGTCCCGGACCCGGCACGCTGCCCCTTGTGCGGCGGGCCAAACCAGTGCCGTCAGACCGACACGGAACCCTGCAAGGGACCGTGCTGGTGCGAATCGGTCTCATTTCCGGAGGCCCTGCTGGCCCGGGTGCCCGTCGCGGCGGAACGTCCGGCCTGCATCTGCCGTTGCTGCGCCACGGGAACGGGCCGAAGTCACGGGGAGCTCGACGCGGAAGGGGACAGCTATGTGGACCCGCTCACCGGCCTGCAGGTCTTCACCGAATCCTGGCTTCGGCGTCGCGGGTACTGCTGCGAATCCGGGTGCCGTCACTGCCCGTGGCGGGCGGCGGGCGTCGGGGCATCCGGCGGGCCGGCCGTGTCAGCTGCGTTGGCATTGCTGACGGCCTGGATTTGCTGCGGTGTCCACTCTGGAAAGGCGTCGGCACTGGTGGAGCCTTTTGACACGGATCCGGCATCGCGGGGTTGGGTCGTCCATGGCGACTCCGGATTGTTCTCCTGGGACACCGCCGGAGAGCGGCTGGCGGTCACCTGGGATTCCAGTGCGCCCCACAGTTTTTTTGCCCGTCCTTTGGGGATGACCCTTGGGGTCCGGGACGCCTTTGCGTTCGGTGCGGACCTGGTGGTCACCGAGGCGGTCGGGGGCGTGCGTCCGCCGCGCACCGGTGCCATGCAGGTCGCCTTTGGGCTGCTGAATCTCGATCGGGCGCTCCAGAGCCCGTATGCCCGTGCGGCGGGGCGGGCGTTTGACTTGGCCGAGTTCAACTGGTTTCCGGAAGGGGAGTTCCCGGGATTCGGTGTGGTGGATCCCACCGTGTCCCCGGCGCTGTTTGATTCCATGGGACGTGTGGCCACCGCCTTCACGTTTCCCGTGGACCTGATTCCCGGCGTTCATTACCGGATTCGCTGCTCCTTTGATCCCGGTACGCGTACCCTCAGCACGCTTTTGACGACGGATTCCGGGGAGGTCCCGGTGCGGGCCGTGGTGCTTCCGGCATCTTTTGGCGATCTCCTGTTGAACGCTGCGGCGGTGATCAATTGGAACGAGGCGGGCAGCCCGTTTGACTCCCTGCTCGCGCATGGGTTTGTGGACAACGTGTACGTCGAACTGCCGGCGCCGCCCCTGGATCGCATCACCTGGGTCGCGCCCGGGGCCGTATCGTTCACGGGAACGGCCGGCTGGTACTTCCGGCTGGAGGCTGCCGTCCGGTTGGGCGCGACGTGGGAGGTCATTGCGGGAATTGAAGGAGTGGACGAACCCCTCGTACTGGCGGACCCCCGGGACGCAGCATTCGACGGGCAATACTATCGCGTCACTGCCTCACGGGAACCCTGAAGCTCGCGTCATGGACACCTCCCGGATCCACCATCGTGCGACGGCCCGAGGCGGCCGCACGGTCGCGGCGTTCACGCTGGTGGAATTGCTGGTGGTGGTTGCGGTGGTGGCCGTGCTGGCCGGACTGCTCTTGCCCGCGGTCGGTCGGGCCCGATCCGCCGCCCACGCCGCGCGGTGCGCGTCAAATCTCCGCCAGTATGCGCTTGCGGCGCGGATGTACTGGGACGACCACGGCGGCCGGGCCTTCAGCGAACGGACGGTGCGAACGAACGGAGGCTGGCGATATTGGTTCGGCTGGCTGGAGGACGGCGCGGAGGGGGAACGCGCCTTTGTGGCGTCCGACGGGGCCCTTTGGCCCTACCTGGCCTCGCGGACCCTCGGGACATGTCCTGGCCTCGTCCGCAGCGCCTCCCGATTCAAGGCGAAGGCCCGGGGTGCCGCCGCGGGGTACGCCTACAATCTGCTGCTCGGCCCGCGGGGTGGCCCAGCGGTCCTCATGACGGCCGTGTCCGGCCCCTCCACGCTTGCGGTCTTCTGCGATGGCGGCCAGGTCAACGACTTCCAGGCGCCTGCGTCCGCCGAGCATCCGATGCTGGAGGAATTCTATTATTTCGACACCAACGCGCTCAGCGCCACGGTTCACTTCCGCCATGGCGGTCGGGCGCAGGTGGCCTTTGCCGACGGGCACGTGGCCTCCCGGCCACCGGCGCAAGGATCGCAGGATCACCGGCTGCCCGGAGAGCTTCTTGGCCGTCTGGACGCGGCCCTTGTGGTCCCGGCGCCGTGACAGGCCCATCCGTTGACCGGTCACGGCGCCTAATGCGACCTCAGGCGAGGTCGAACCGGTCGAGGTTCATCACCTTGTTCCACGCGGCGACAAAGGCGTGCACGAACGGCTCCCCGGCGTCGCGACATGCGTAAACTTCGGCCAGGGCCCGGAGTTGGGAGTTGGAGCCAAAGACGAGGTCCACCCGGGTCCCGGTCCACCGGGGTTCACCCGTTTTACGGGCGCGGCCCTCGAACAGCGCGGCATCTGCGGAGACCGGATTCCACTCGGTGCCCATGTCAAGGAGGTTGACGAAGTAGTCGTTGGTCAGTGCTCCCGGACGCTTGGTGAACACCCCGTGCTGGGACCCCCGGTAGTTGACACCGAGGACCCTGAGACCGCCGACCAAAACCGTCATCTCGGGCGCCGTCAGTGTCAGCAATTGCGCCTTGTCTATCAGCAGTGCCTCGGCGGGGACACTGTACCTGCCCTTGAGGTAATTGCGGAAGCCGTCCGCGATCGGTTCCAGCACGGCGAAGGACTCCACATCGGTTTGCTCCTGCGAGGCATCCATGCGGCCCGGAGTGAAGGGCACCGCGACTTCGTGGCCGGCATCCTTTGCCGCCCGTTCGATGCCGGCACATCCGGCCAATACGATGAGGTCCGCAAGCGAAACCTTCCTGCCACCGGATTGCGCACCATTGAACGCGCTCTGGATGCCTTCCAGGGTTGAGAGCACCCTGGACAGCTGGGACGGCTGGTTGACGTCCCAGAATCGCTGCGGGGCCAGGCGGATGCGCGCGCCGTTCGCACCGCCCCGCTTGTCGGAGCCCCGGAACGTGGATGCCGAGGCCCACGCCGTCGAAACCAGATCCGCGACGGAAAGTCCGGAAGCCAGAATTTTGCCCTTCAGAAGGGCGATGTCGTGCGCCTCGATCAACGGGTGATTGACCGCGGGGATGGGGTCCTGCCAGAGCAGTTCCTCCTTGGGGACCTCGGGGCCGAGGTACCGGGCCAAAGGGCCCATGTCCCGATGGGTCAGCTTGAACCACGCCCGCGCAAACGCATCGGCGAATTGATCCGGATGGTTCAGGAAGCGCCGGGCGATCTTTTCGTAGGCCGGGTCGAATCGAAGCGACAGGTCCGTGGTGAGCATGGACGGCGGGATGCGCCTGGACGGGTCGTGCGCGTGCGGCACCGTGGTCGCGCCGGCACCGTTCTTCGGCGTCCATTGATGCGCACCGGCCGGGCTTTTCGTGAGTTCCCATTCGTAGCCGAACAGGTTTTCGAGGTAGTTCTGGCTCCACTTCGTGGGCGTGGTCGTCCAGGTGACTTCCAGACCACTGGTGATGGCGTCAGCACCCTTGCCGGTGCCAAAGCTGTTCTTCCAGCCCAGGCCCTGTTCCTCAAGGCCGGCCGCCTCCGGCTCGGGACCCACATGGGATGCCGGACCGGCGCCATGGGTCTTTCCGAACGTGTGGCCACCGGCAATCAGCGCGACAGTCTCCTCGTCGTTCATTGCCATGCGGGCAAAGGTCTCGCGGATGTCGCGCGCTGCGGCGATCGGATCCGGATTGCCGTTCGGGCCCTCAGGATTGACATAAATCAGGCCCATCTGGACGGCTGCGAGTGGGTTCTCAAGATCCCGGTCGCCGGAGTAACGCTTGTCGCCCAGCCAGGTCGCCTCGGGGCCCCAATAGACGTCCTGATCCGGCTCCCAGACATCTTCACGACCTCCACCGAACCCGAAGGTCTTGAAGCCCATCGTTTCCAGGGCCACGTTGCCTGCGAGGATCATCAAGTCGGCCCAGGAGAGTTTTCGGCCGTACTTCTGCTTGACCGGCCAGAGCAGGCGGCGCGCCTTGTCCAGGCTGACGTTGTCCGGCCAGCTGTTGAGCGGCGCGAACCGCTGCTGGCCCCGTCCGCCCCCGCCCCGGCCGTCGCCGATGCGATAGGTGCCGGCGCTGTGCCAGGCCATCCGGATGAACAGGGGGCCGTAGTGACCGAAATCGGCCGGCCACCAGTCCTGCGAATCCGTCATCAGCACCGCGAGATCCTGTTTCACCGCGGCCAGATCCAGGGACTTGAACTCCCTGGCGTAGTTGAACTCCCCGCTCATCGGATTCGACTTGGAGGAGTGCTGGTGCAGGAGCTCCAGCTTCAACTGGTTCGGCCACCAGTCGCGGTTGGAGGTGCCGCCGCCGGCGGCGTGTTGGAACGGGCACTTGCTGGCTTCACTCATGATCGCAGGATGGAATTACAGAACGGGATTCCGGTCGAGGACAATGAGCCGCAACCGGCCGTGGGAAGGTCGGCCCTCCCTGGTTCCTCCGGGGACCCACCCTGTGCCCCCATGACCCGGAGCGCGCCGCCGGCATTGCGGGGACCCCCGGTGACGGGGCTGCCAACCGGGCGGTGGCAGGCCGGATGCGCTCCAACGGGGCGGGATCGTCAGTTCGCCGGTTCGCGTCCGCCAGCCCACAGGGCGGCCTGCTGGAGCAACTGGCGGTAGGCGGGATGGCTGTGTGCCTGGCCGTCGTGCCCCAGCGTGATGCAGGCAATGCGGCCCTCACGATGCTGGCTCAGCCAGACGACCGGGAATTCGCGTCCGTCGTGCGGCGAACGGCCGGTGGCGAGCACAAGCGGCGGCACACCCTCGGGATTGCGTACGTGGTGGTACAGTTCGTCGTGAATCTGGAAGGAGCCGGGCAGACCGGCCGTGAGCGGTGATTTGGGGTCGGTATGGACCGTCACCTCGAACTCCCCGAAACGGTCGTGGCTCCGGGAGCCTCCGCCCACCAGATCCCGATTGTACTCGGGCCAGTCGGACCAGCTGTACCACAACGCCGCATGGACGAGCAGCAGGCCGCGTCCTGAGGCGGCTTGCCGGAACACCGCCTCCCGGGAGGCCGCGCCAAGGATGGGCTGGTTGTTGCTGAGGTAGAGGACATCCAAGTACGGGGCGGCCGCTGCGATGTCGTCCGGATCCTCCGTGTAGGCGACGACCGCCCCCGGCAGCTCCCGGAGGGTCGCGGCGTCGGCCAGATGGAAGAACCTCTGGAAGTCATGACTGCTGCCGCCGCCCACGATGAGGATGCGCAGGGCATCCGCCGGGGCCGCTGCGAGGGTCGCGACCGCCGGGGAATGTGTTGCTGGCGCGGCGGCCTGTGGCGTCTCCCGTGGACCGTTGTCCGCCGTGATCGCGAAGATCGTGGGCGCCACCCCATTGTCGAAGCTCTCCAATGTCAGGGACTCGATCACGTTGGTGCCCTGCACCTCCCGGGTGTGCCATCGGACCTGACCCCGCCGGGTCCAGTCCGGCAGCCCCCGGGACTTCGGCACATCCACCCGGGCGATGTAGTCCGCAAACTCCTGGCCGTTTCGGAAAACCCATTCCTCCCGGCCGCCCCCCTGGAAATTGAGGGTGACCTTCAGCACCGGCAACTGGGCGTCGCCCACGGCGGGGTATCCCCAGCCGGCGACACCGCCGAGGAAGTGCAGGCGCGAGGCGGGCACGCCCACCTTGACCTCGACCTTTTGTGGCAGGTTTTTCCGCGACCAGGAGTTCGGGGCCCCGCCGCGGAGGACCACCACGTTGGCGACCGCCTTCTGCGGGCTGACCACGTCGAACGGCACGTCGTCCGCGCGCTTCAGCCCGTGGCTGCGGAACACCACGGTTTCGTCCGTGGCCTCGGGGTTGTTGTAGAGCCCGCGCCCGGTGTTGGCCGTGAAGGCGGGGGACAGGTCGAGCATGCGATATCGGTTCTCGTCGGCGCAAAGGTACGCCAGGAGGTCGCGCAGGCCTTCCGGCCCGAGTTGTTCGAAGCCCTCCGGCATCAGGGAGCGTCCGGTGCTGGCCCGCGACTGGATGTCGGCCTTCCGCAGGGTGTAGTCGCCGGTCGCGTTGCGCAGCACCACCTCCTGGGCGTTCTCCCGCTCGATGATGCCGTCGTAACTCTGGTCGTCGGCGGTCAGGATGAGCGTCGAGACAAAGTTCGGCTCCACCAGGCGGTTGGGGTCCACGATGTGGATCAACAGGTCCGCAGGGCCGTGCGCACCCATGCCGGTGAGGCTGGGGGCGAGGTTGCGCCCCTCGTCCTTGAAAACGTGGCATCCGGCGCAGTTTTCGGTGTAGAGCCGCGCGCCGTTCGCGACGTCGCCGGGCAGGAGCACTCCAGGAGTCAACCGCGCCAGGAGGGCCTCCTTCTCGCGGGCCTCCGGACCCTTCAGTTCGTCTATGATCGTGTTCGCCCGGGCGGCCACGGCGGCGTCGGGATGGGTCCGCAGCCGGTGCTGACGGACCGGTCCCAGCTGAAGGAGGTCCACCTGTCGCGCCGCCACCGCGTCCAGGAACGCGCCGGCGGTGTCCCCGCGCTTGACGATCTGGCCGAACGCCGGCTCCACCGCCTCGGGTGGCAATCGGGGAAAGGCGGCCACGAGCGCGCCGGCGGTGTCCGGCTGTGAGCCGAGCGCCTCGATCACCCGCAGTTGCAGCGGCACGCTCGAGCGGCTGCCGAGCAGCGCCGCCACCGCCGGCACGATGGACGGATCCAGCGTGCGGACGCCGACCAGGTTGACGGCCACCTGGCCCCGGACGTCATCACCGAGCCGGGTCTCGGCCAGTTGGGATTCGGCACGCGCCACGGCGGGCTTCACGGCATCGGCGAGGCCTCCCGCAGCGTCCCAACGCACCACGAGCGGCAGCACCGAGCCGGCGGTCTGTTCCGAGGCCAGCAGGGTGCGGAGTGCCACCTCCAGATCCGCGGTGGGCGGTGCCGCGATGGCGGACTTGAGGTGGGCTGTGAAGTTGTCGAGGGCCGCCTGACGCAGGGCTCCGGCGGCCGGGGGAGACGCCGCCACCCACTGGACGAACCTGGCGGCGGACGCCCCGTCGGCCTGTTGGGCGGCGATCCGGGCGATGTGGGGCACATAGCGGGCCACCGCCCCGGGATTCCGGGCCTCCATCGCGGCCTGCAGGAACAGCAGCGGATCGGCGGCCACCGCACCCACGGCCGCGGATTCCAGCCACGGATCCTGAAAAGACGGCCAGGCCGCGACGATCGCATCCGCGGTTTCCCTGGAGGGCGGGAGACTGCCCAGCGCGATCAGGGCGTTGATCCGTGCCCGGCCATCCGGGTCCTGGATGAGGATGCGGAGCGCCTGCAGGACCTCCGAAGCCACCTCGGGCCGTTCCGCCGCGATCCGGGCCGCATTCTTGCGGACGGCCCCCTGGGTATCCCTCAGGGCTGCGAGCAGCAGGGCATCGGACAGCGCGCCCAGATTATTGAGCGTGTAGAGCGCCTGGATGCGGCCATAGCGGCTGGGGCTGGACTGCATCATGTCAATCAGCGCCGGGGTGGTGTTTGACGGCTGGGTCTCGTTCAGCAGCCGGTTGGCGGTCATGCGCACCCAGCCATTGGGATGCGCCAGCATGGGCACGAGCCCGGCGGGGTCGCGGGCATCGAGCTGGAACGGAGGCAGCGGGGCGGCATCGCGATGCTGGATGCGCCACAGGCGGGTGAAATGATGGTCGCGGTCGGGGCGGGTCGCCGCATTGCGGGCGCCGTGCGCGGGACCGCGGGTGTCGTTGTGCACGGCGATCTGGTTGTAGAAGTCCACGACATACAGGGCGCCATCGGGACCCACGCGGGCGTGAATCGGGCGGAACCAGTAATCCGTGCTGGCGAGGAAGTGGGTCTGTTTCCGGCCCTCTTCGCGGCGTCCCTGGTAGGTGGATCCCCTGGGCTCCAGGAACTCGTGGTGCAGGAGTTGGCGGGTCGCTTCGCCCATGAAAAACGAATAG
Organism: Verrucomicrobiia bacterium; assembly: GCA_019634635.1. NCBI lineage: Bacteria > Pseudomonadati > Verrucomicrobiota > Verrucomicrobiia > Verrucomicrobiia bacterium. The sequence goes on along the minus strand of JAHCBB010000015.1, from coordinate 80,900 downwards.
CGGTCCTCCGGTGCCCACTTGGCCGGCCACGCGCCGCCGTCGTAGATCACCGAGCCGGCCGCCGCCGTCCAGGCCCCGACCCAGTCAATCTGCACGTACGGCTGCCGCTTCTCCTCAAAGGCGGGGAAGATCTTGTTCTCCTCAATGATGTTCAGGTACGCCTTCAGCCCGCCAATCTGGCCGCGCGCGAGCGCTTTCTCCGGGATCACCACGTGGCAGATTGGTTCGCCGCAGGTGGCGGTGGTGAACACGATTTCGCCGTCCGGAGCCACCTCGCAGCCCCAGGTGTTGCAGCCCCCGGCGGCGATCTGCTCGAGCATGGAGCCGTCCGGACGGAACCGGTAGATGCCCGCAGCGATGTCCCCGAAATCCCGGGTGCCATCGCCGGATTTCACCCGGCCGCGCGTGTAGCCCACCGCGCCGTAGATCCACCCATCGGGACCCCATCGGAAATTGTTGATCACCGCATGGGTGTCGAAGGTGCCCCAACCCGTGTAGAGGGTCTCCATCTTGTCCGCGGTGCCGTCGCCATTGGTGTCCCGGATCCAGAGGATGTCCGGCGCCTGGGCCACGATCACGCCGTCCCGGTAGAATACCAGCGATGTGGGCAGTTCCAGTCCGTCGGCGAAGACGGTCTTGTGATCCATGACCCCGTCGCCGGTGGTGTCGGTCAGGATCGAAATCCGGTCGCGCGGCTTGCGCGGCTCCTTGCCGCCCACCGGGAAGCGCTCGGGATTCCGTGCGCGATCCCAGTAGGCCTTGAAGTCGTTTTTGTTGACGTCGCGTCCGCCGGGGTACTCGGGCGTCTCGACCACCCACAGACGGCCCTGGGGATCCCAGTCCAGCGACATGATCTTCTCGGCGACGGTCTCATCCGCGGCCAGGGTGATGTTGAACTCCGGGTGCAGTTGCAGGGTCTTGACCGCCTCGGCGGCGGGGCGGGGTCCGCCCTCGGGATACCGCAGCGAGGCCAGTTCCTCCGGGGTGCAGAACTCGTCCACGCGGTCCCGCCGGCCGGCCCAGGCAAGTCCCCGCAGGAGGATCGCGCGGTAGTGCGGGGTGTTGAACACCTCGTATTGGTGTCCCGGGAGGCTGACAAAGGCCCGGTACGGGGCGCGACCCCCCGGCCAGGTCTTCTCGTACGTCCAGATCTGCGGCCAGATGTTGAAGACGTCCACGAAGCTGACGGCGAGCACATTCACGTCAGGGGACATGTCGAGCTGGTTGTACACCTCGTCGTTCCAGTCGAAGTTCGAGACGCCCCGGGTGATCGGATTTTCAGGATCCACGAAGTAGAGTCCGACCTCGCCCTCATGCCAGGTCGTCTTCGGATCGCCGTCCCAGCGCCACGACCCGCCCTGGACCTGTTTGGCCCACTCGTGCTGGTCGCCCGCCACGACCCCGTCGTGCAGGACCACCAGGCCGCCGCCACGCTGAAGGAACTGCTCGAACCGTGCCCGCTCCCCACCGGTGATCTTCATGCCGTCCGCGGCGTAAATGACGACCACGTCCGCACGGTCCAGTTGCTCGACGGTCGGGAACTCCATCGAGCCCTCGACCGAAATCCCGCGCTCGCCCAGAAGGCGGGTCCAGTCCCCGAGAAACCTCGGGTGGTCGTGCTGGCCCGGGCCGTGGGTTTTGGCCCCGGCGCGGATGAAGACCTTGAGGGGTTCCGCCGCGCGGAGCAGCGGCATCGCAAGCAGCGAGATCGCCACCGCGCCGAGAATCTGCAGGAGTCTGTTCATACCTTGAAGGTGATTGGAGGATTCTACGGGGACCCGGGGTCCCGTCCATGAGTTTGCGGATGCGGGCGTGAAATCCGCCGGGGGCTCGTTCCGAGTGGCATCCCTTCCGGCTTACGCCGGACGCTGGCGCGTGCCGCACTGTTCGGCCATGCCGCGCGGACACGACCGGATGCGTGCGATGCACCTGACGGGAACCGGGTCGGTGGCCCGCGACTGCGCCGCCTTACAAACCTGTAATGCTCCGGAAAGGCCCCGTTCATCGGGCGGACGTCACTCTCCCCGCAACGAATGCCGGCGGGTTGTCGGCAACACACCCAACTCAAAAATGACATTTATGACTGCTGCAAAAAATCCGTATCGGAAGTTGATACTGGTGATCCTGGCGGGGGGGCTCGTCGGCATGGCCACCGCCGTCTGGGCCGGACCCAGGGGCGCCCGGTCGGGAGCCTCCGAGCCGCCCACGCTGAACCTGGTTGTGGACAACACCCCGGTGCCTCACGACGGCCATTCGCGCGGCACGTACGCGCCGGTCGTCAAGCAGGTGGTGCCCAGCGTGGTCCGAGTGAACGTCAAGCAGAAGGCGCGCTTCGCGTCCTCCCCGGTGCCGGCAATTCCTCCGGAATTGCGGCGGTTCTTCGGTCCCGGATTCCCCGGCGCTCCGGGGGACGGCGAGGAGATGCCACGGATGCCCAGATCCCAGGGGGTGGGCTCCGGTGTCATCGTCACGGCGGACGGCTACATCCTCACCAACAACCACGTCATCGAGGGTGCGGAGGAGGTGAAGGTGAACCTGCAGGACGGCCGGGAGTTTGTCGCCCGGGTGGTTGGCGGGGATCCCAAGACCGACGTGGCGGTGTTGAAAGTGGACGGGGGGGATCTGCCGGCACTGGTCCTGGGGGACAGTGATGCGCTCGAGGTGGGGGATGTGGTGCTGGCGATCGGCAACCCATTCGGCATCGGTCAAACGGTCACGTCGGGAATCGTCAGTGCGACCGGCCGGGCGACGATGGGGCTGGATTACGAGGACTTCATCCAGACGGATGCCGCGATCAACCCCGGGAACTCCGGCGGTGCGCTTGTGGATGCCTCCGGCCGCCTTGTCGGCATCAACACGGCCATTCTGAGCCGCTCTGGGGGCAACCAGGGCATCGGCTTTGCGATTCCCGTGAGCCTGGCCCGGGACATCATGGAGTCCCTGGTCAAGGACGGGCGGGTCACGCGCGGCTACTTCGGCGTGATGATCCAGGACGTGAATCCGGCCCTGGCTCGAAAGTTCGGCCTCGATGATGCGAAGGGTGCGTTGGTGGGTGAGGTCACCCCGGACAGCCCGGCGGCGAAAGCGGGGCTGAAGAGCGGGGATGTCGTGACGTCCCTGGGAGGCCGGGACGTCCGGGACAGCCGGCAGCTCAAGCTGGCGGTGTCGCGGATCCGGCCCGGTGAGACGGCCCAGGTCCAGGTGCTTCGCGATGGCAAGATGAAGACCATGAAAGTGCGCGTGGGCGAGCTCCCCGGCGAAGCGTCCGTGGCTAAAGCGAGCCCGGCCGCGGACGAAGGGACGCTCAACGGCGTGGGGGTGACGGACCTCGATGCCCGGACGCGTCGTCAGTACAACATCCCCGCCGGAGTTGGCGGCGCGGTGATCACTGAGGTGGCACCGGATTCCGCGGCGGCCGAGGCGGGGCTCCAGCCCGGGGATGTCGTGCTCGAGATCAATCGCACCGAAGTGAAGGACGCGGGGGATGCCGTGCGCCTCACCGAGGATCCGGAGGACCGCACGACGCTGCTCAAGGTGTGGAGCCGCGGCGGCACCCGGTATGTCGTGGTGGATGAATCCAATCCGGCTGCGGACCCGAAATCCTGATGCGGGTGTATCAGGAGTTGTGTGGCCGCCCGGGGGGTGACTCCCGGGCGGCCTTTTGCCCAAACGCGGGCTCGTCCGCCGCCGGCGTCCATGACAGCCTTCCGGCCGTGCGCCTGCTCGTGCTGGAAGACGATCCCAAGATCGCGTCCTTCGTGGTGAAGGGGCTTCAGCAAAACGGTTTCGCGGTGGATCACGCCACGGACGGTGAACAGGCGCAGTTTCTGGCCGAGACGACCAATTACGACGCCGCGGTTGTGGACATCATGGTGCCGAAACTGGACGGGTTGAGCGTGGTGCAGCGGCTTCGGGCGCGTGGCGGGCGGGTGCCGGTGGTGTTCCTGAGCGCCAGGGCGAGCGTCGAGGACCGGATCCGGGGGCTGCAGGCCGGGGGGGACGATTACCTGACCAAGCCGTTTGCGTTCTCCGAATTGCTGGCGCGGGTCCAGGCCCTGATCCGCCGGGCGAGCCGTACCGTGGAACCGACCCGGCTGACCGTTGGGGACCTGTCCCTCGACCTGATGAACCGGGAGCTGACCCGCGACGGGCAGCGCATCGAGCTGCAGCCCCGCGAGTTTTCACTGCTGGAATACCTGATGCGGCATCCGGGACGCACCGTGACCAAGACCATGATTCTGGAGCACGTCTGGGACTACAGCTTCGATCCCCAGACCAACGTGGTGGACGTGCTGGTGCACCGGTTGCGGTCCAAGGTGGATCCGGACCGCCGCCGGCTGCACACGCTGCGGGGAGTGGGCTATGTCCTTCGGCCGCCTGCTTGACCCCCTGCGGCGTTCGCTGGCGGTCCGGCTGAGCCTCTGGTTTGCCCTGGTGTTCGGGGTGTGCGTGGCCGGTCTGTTTTTCGGATCGTACCGCGTGCTGGCCGGGGATCTCGAGCGCCGCTCCTACGAGGAACTGCGGTTGCGTTTCGACCGCTATGCGCGGCTGTTCAACATCTGGGGGCTCGACGCACTGCGCGCCGCGGTCGGCCGGGATTCCAGCCAGCCGGGCGTGACGTCGTTTTTTGTCCGACTGAGCCGGGACGGTCAGCAGGTGCAGTTTGCCCGGGTGCCTCCGGAATGGGTCGAGATCCAGTCCCGCGTGGTGCCCAGCGTCCGGGGCCAGGGGCCGACCGAGGAACGGGTGCGGGTGGTCCGCGTGCCCAGGGACGCCACACGCGACTTCCAGATCGTGCAGGGCGAACTGCCCGGAGGGGTGGTGCTGGAGGTGGGCTGGACGACCGACAACCGGTCCATTCTCCTGAGATCGCTGCGGCTCACCGTTCTCGGCATCGGCGGCGCATCCGTGCTGCTGGGTTTTGTGGGCGGCTCGATCTTCGCCTGGCGCGCGACGCGTCCCGTTCGCGAGGTGACCGAGACCACGCGCCGGATCATCCGGGGCGGCAGCCTGAGCTCCCGGGTGCCGGTGCCGTCCGGGGACAGCGAGCTCGCCGAACTGGCGCGCGGATTCAACACGCTGCTCGAACAGAACGAGAAGCTGATCCGGGCCATGCGCGAGTCGCTCGACAACGTGGCCCATGACCTGCGCACGCCCCTGACCCGCCTGCGGGGAACCGCGGAGCTGGCACTGCAGGCCCCCGGAGCCTCCGGGCCCGAGCGCGAAGCGCTGGCCGATTGCGTAGAGGAGTCTGAGCGGGTGCTGCGCATCCTCAACACGCTGATGGACGTCGCCGAAGCCGAGACGGGAATGATGAAGCTCCACCTGGAGTCCGTGGATCTTGGCCGGCTCCTGCGCGAGGTGGTGGAGTTGTATGCGTTCGTGGCCGAGGACCGGTCCATCCGCGTGACGGTTGAGGGGCTCGGACACTGCGAGGCTTCGGTGGATCCCAGCCGGTTCCGCCAGGTTTTTGCCAACCTGCTCGACAACGCCCTGAAATACACGCCACCAGGCGGGGCGGTCGTCCTGTCCCTGGACGAGGCGGAAGGCGCCGCCGTCGTCCGGTTTCGCGACACCGGCATGGGCATCCCGCCGGCCGAGCAGCCGAAGATCTGGAACCGCCTGTACCGTGGGGATCGGAGCCGCTCCCAACGGGGACTGGGCCTGGGCCTGAGCCTGGTGCGCGCCATTGTCGAGGCGCATGGCGGCACGGTCCGGGTGGACAGCACGGAGGGGGAGGGCAGCGAGTTCACCGTGCGCCTGCCACGGCCCGCTCGGAACGGATCCGCCTCTTGAATTTGGGGGGTCGCAGGGTCCGCGACGAAAAGCAGACCCCAACGACCCGGGCCACCCCGGATGTCTCACCGACGTTCGTCCCGCGACGCCGCGCAAGTCCGCCGGGCCACACGGCCGACGCGGTGACGAGCCGGGCATGTGGGGGCCATGCCTTCCGGAGGGAAACCCGGGGCCGGCGCGCCAGACGGGCCTGCGGCCAGCCCCAGCGGAAAGGCGGCGGCAAATCAGGGCGGGCCAGGCCGGGCAGGGAAGCGACAGGGGCCCATCAATCCGGTGAGACCTGCCACCCCGGTCCCGGATCGTAAGCCGTCATCCGCGACGCCTTTCGCGCGGTGTTCGATCCGAGGTCGCGCTGATAGACGCGCCCCTGCTGGTTCACCAGGAAGGACATGACCCCGGACTCGCCGTAATCGGCGGGCCAAGCCACCAGGGCGAAGCCGCCGATCATGTTGCCGTTGATCACGTAGTTGTACTTGCCGCCGGGCGCGTGCCTCCCCTGGCGGGTGAGGAGCTTGAAGTAGTAGCCGTGGAAGGGTTCCCGGGCGTCGCCCGCCTCCGGGTCGTCGAGTGCATACCCTTCCGTCTGCGCGCGTGCGACCAGAGGTCCCAGCGGACTCAGCTCACCGTCGAGATCCGGTGGCCAGAACAAACCGTCCTTCGTCCCGGGCGAACTGCCGAGGCGTTGGGCATACTCAAGCACCCGGTCCCCGTCGCGGTCGCGGCTGGCGTACTCCCGTTGGGCCTCCACATAGACACGCATGACATTCAAAACGGCGAGTTCGTTGCGGCCGATGCGGCGGTTCAGGAGTTCCTCCTGCCCGGCCTCAAGATCGAAGCGCCACCGCCCGTGCTGCTGCACAAGCGGAACCGGGAAGGGCCAGGCATGGGTTCCGACCTCGAGGACCCTGCGGGTCGCTGTCTCCTCGAGCAGCCGGTGGTGGGCCGCAAACGCCTCGGCAAAGTTGCCCAACTCGTTGGTCGCCTGCACGCGGTCGGTCGCCACCAATTCGTCGGTGGCCATGCCAAAGAGCGCGCGAAGCCCCGTCCAGTCATGATTCCGCGCCGCGTCCGCCAAGGCAGCGACCGCTGCGTCGGGCGTGGGGAAGGTTCGCGGAACCTCGTCCGCGGCCGCCGCGGCCGTCCGGGTCACCAACAGCACGACCCAGACTCCGATGGCAATGAGATGCTTCATGTCTCCAAGCACTGCGTCTTGTCGTGATCAAAGGGTTCACCGCCGGCCGCCACCACCGCCCCGGAAGCCGCCGCCACCACCGCCACGGAAACCGCCACCACCACCCCGGCTGACCGCGCCACGGTTGCTGTAATCATGGGCGTTGAAACCGCTGTCCAGACCACCAAACGCCGTGCTCCGCGGCGCGGGCGCCGGCGCCGGGCGACTGAACGAGGGCCCCGGCGCGGGCCGGGCCGGGGCCGGGTTTGGACGCGGCGCCGCTGGGCCGCCGGGCGCGGGTCTTGGACTGGCCATTCCGGTCGCCGGGCGGGCGCTGCCGGCACCCGTCGCCGGTGACGGCCTCGCGCCCGCCGTCGGTTGGGTCACGCCCCGAGCGGCCCGGGACTGCCAGCCGCGCGCCTCCAGGGTCCCCGCCGAGGGAGCGACGGTCCCGCTGGCGCGCAGGCGGGTCTGGTCCGGTTGCCATTTCTGCCGGGTGGGTCGCGCCGCGGAAGTACCGGCCCGGTCGCCGGTCCGCGAGTTCGGGCGTTCGCCCCGGTCAATATTGATGTCCTGATCAACGTTGATGTCCACATCGCCGTGGTAACCGCCCCCCCCCACACGACCATGCCCCCGCCGCCCACGTAGATGCCGCCGCCGTGCCAGTCGCAGTTGTTGGCGATGATGGCCCCCACGGCCAGTCCCACCCCGAAGGTCACCAGCGGTGCATAGGGGTCATAGACATACGTCGGGGGCGGGTAATACACGGTGGGCGGATACGTCGGCACATGGATCACCTGCGGATTCGCCGGCTGCACCTGGACGACCTGGTTGGTCACTGTGACCACCTGGGTGACGTTGGTCTGGAGCACCACCACGTTGGTCACCGTGACCACCTGCTGCTCCGTGGTGCGCAGGGTGCCCGCCGTTTGCGCCCTGGCGCGCAAGGATTGGATCGTGTCCATCAGCTCCTTCGGCTGATCGAGAAACCACTGCCCAAGAGCCACGGTCCACGCCAACTCCGCGTCCATCTTGGCGACCACCTCGGGAAACCTCGCCACCGCCTTGACGTTCTCGTCCCACGGCTGCTGGTCCACCCTCGGGATGTTGTTGGTGTCCCTCACAAATCGCGCCGCCTGCACGATCTCGACGGGGTAAACCGACGCTGGAAGGATGATGGCGATGAGCGGGTCCGGGTGGAGCGCGATGGGCTGGACCAGCTTCTCGAGCTCCGCAGGACTCCGTTTGCCCGGCTCCGACGGGGGGGGAGCGGGCACCGGGGCTGCGGTGGTCGCCGGTGCCGGTTGCCCGGCAGGGGGAAGCCCACCCGCGGTGGATTGCGGTGAGCCGGGTCCAACCTGGGCCGCGGCTCCGCAGCTCAACATCCAGCCCACGATCAGTGCCGCTTCGAACCGCCAACCAAGATGCCTCTTCGCTTGCATGCGATGATCTGCTGACCCGTCATCCTGGCGGTGTGGTCGCGATTCCCACGTTCACGACGTTCCAACGACCATCAGGTTGCCAGCACACCGCACGGCCGCTGAGGCCGCAACGGCCCTCCACCGTCACCATGACCAAATCAAAGCGCCGATGGCGTCCAACGTCAATGTGCGCTTCGACCGCTCAGCCGTTCTCATTCCGGGGGGATTGGCAGGATCTGTGGGGGGCGTTTTTTGAACCTGTCACCTTGATTGTCACCTTGATCCGGACTGGGTGCCACGGACCGTTGAATGCGATTGCCCCTCGGCCACCAAGGCGTGGAGGTGTGGGGAAGGCGGGGCGACCGCAAGGCAGCCCCAAGGCGAAGCGCAGGAATGGGTGCAGGGGTGCATCTCCATTTCCTGGATGAGGCGGAAAAGTCTCCCGGTCCAGGGACTCCCGTTTCAAGAGGGCCACGACCTAAACCGGGTGGGGACGGTCCGCGGAGCCGTACGCGGGCGGGGTCTCCATAGGCCTGGTTGGCGGTTGCGCACACGCCGGCGGCTCGCCCCACCGAAATTCTGAAATCCGCCCTTGGTGCAGCCACTTCACCGATAAAGTGACAATAAAGTGACAGGTTCAAAGATTCAGAAGTGGGCCAGTTTGTGGAGGATTTCGGCGAGCTTCTACCTTCACCCTGCACAGGTCGCCGAGAAGCCGCTCATCGCCCACGTCGCGGGAGATGCAGAGGGGTACGAGCCCGCCTGCCCCTCCTCCGCCTCCGTCTTCAGTCGTGCCATCCGCCTGGCAAGATTTGCATCCACACGGCACCCGCCTCCCAAAGATTTAACCTGTCACTTTATCATTCTGCCGCGTCCGCCCGCCAGCCGCCGGACGGTTACCGATCAGCCACATTCGACATTGTTCAGGGTCGGGACTGTTCATAGCCTCCGGCGTGACCTTGCCTGATTCCTGTCCTCCGGGTGTCGAAGGAGGGCGCGAATTTCGCACCACGCTTTGGAGCGTTGTGCTCGCGGCGCGGGACGGCTGCCCGTCTCAGGCGGCCGATGCGTTGGAGCACCTGTGCCGGAACTACTGGTTTCCGCTCTACACCTTTCTGCGGCGCAGCGGTCACCCACCGTCTGAAGCCCAGGATTTGACCCAAGGATTCCTCGCCAGCCTAATTGAGCAGCGCGATTTGGCCGCCGTGAATCCGCGCCGGGGCAAATTCCGCTCGTTCCTGCTGGGCACATTCAAGCACTACCTCTCCGACGAACGGAAGAAGGCCCATGCTCAGAAGCGTGGCGGCGATCAGCCGGTGATTTCCATTGATGAATGGACGGCTGAGTCCCGCTACCGGATTGAGCCGGTGGACGACCGGACACCGGAGACGCACTTCGAGCGACAATGGGGCCTGCAGGTGTTGGACCGGGTGATGGACCGCCTGCGGGCACGGCAGGTGGAGCGCGGGCGGACTGAGGTGTTTGTCGCATTACAGCCCTGCCTGGACGGTTCAAGCCAGGCCCCCTACGCGGAGATCGGCCGACGGCTCGGTCTCAGTGAGGGGGCGGTCAAGGTGGCGGTCCACCGGCTGCGGCAGGAGTTCGGGGAACTGTTGCGGGACGAGATTGCACCAACGGTGGCCGATGAAACGGAGATCGACGCCGAAATCCGCGAATTGATTCGGGTGACGTCATGAGGGGCAAAGCCGTAACCTGTGATGCCAAACTTCCCCCTGAACCTCCAGCCTGGAAGCGTGAGGCGAGGCATCCTTGCCAAGCCGCCGAGCGGGAGCGGGCGTCCCTTCTGGCCTGCGGTTCAGCGAGGACGCTTCGCCCCACCTTTCCCAAGGGTTCGATCTCGTGAAGGTATGGGTCAAACTGAGCTTCGACCGGCGGCGTCCAGGCATGAACTCAGACTTCGCGTTCATGGATTTGTAACCGGAGGACCGGCCAACGACTGAAATGCCCATTTTTGACTTGTGTCCGGAATGCGGAGCGAAGATCGCCCAAGGGACGCCTGCGGGCATGTGCCCGCGCTGCCTGTTCCGCCTCGGTCTTGCCCGGAAGCAGTCCCGACCGGCTTCACCCAGAGTCTTGGAGCCGTCCTCCGGCATGGCAGACCCAACGGAAGACAGATCGCCTCGTCGGCTGGGAGCATACGAACTGCTGGAAGAAATCGCCCGCGGCGGCATGGGCGTGGTCTATCGCGCGCGGCAGGTGAGCCTGGACCGGATCGTGGCGGTCAAGGTGGTTTTGGCGGGCCGGTTTGCCGGCCGTGAGCAAACGCTCCGGTTCCGGGCCGAGGCCGAGGCGGCGGCTCGGCTCCAGCATCCCAACATCGTGGCCATCCATGAGACCGGCGAGCAGGAGGGGCAGCCCTACTTTTCGATGGACTACGTGCCGGGGGGCAACCTGGCCGCATTGGTCCGGGAGAAACCGTTGCCCGCGAAGGCGGCGGCCCGGCTGGTGCGGACGCTGGCCGAAGCCGTCCACTACGCGCACGAGCAGGGGATCCTGCACCGCGATCTCAAGCCGTCGAACATCCTGCTGGACGACGCCGGCCAGCCCCGCATCACCGACTTCGGCCTCGCCCGGCGCGTGGAGAAGGATTCGTTCCTGACGGTCACCGGCCAGGTGCTGGGCTCGCCGAACTTCATGCCGCCGGAGCAGGCGGGGGCAAAGCTCAAATCGGGACGTCACAGCGACGTGTATGCGCTCGGGGGCATCCTCTTCCATCTGCTCACTGGCCGGCCGCCGTTCCTGGCTGAGACGGTGCCAGAGACCCTGCAGCAGGTGCTGCAGCACGAGCCCGTTTCCCCGCGCCTGTTGAATCCGAGCGTGCCGGAGGATTTGGCAACGCTGTGCCTCAAGTGCCTGGAGAAGGAACCGGGCAGGCGCTACGCGACGGCAACGGAACTGGCGAAAGAACTGGCACGATTTCTCCAGGGTGAGCCGGTGCAGGCCCGGCCCGTGGGGCGCGCGGTGCGGGTCTGGCGGTGGGGCCGCCGAAGGCCGGCACTGGCTTCGCTCGCCGTGCTCCTTGGGCTGGCGGTGGTGCTGGGGGTGTCCGGCATCCTCTGGCAGTGGCAGCGGGCCGAGCGGGAACGCCGGGTCGCCCAGGCCAGTGAACAAACCGCTCTGGAGCGGACCTACGCGGCTGAAATGCTCCAGGCGCAGCGGGCAGTGGACGAAGGCAATCTCAGGCTGGCGGAGTCGCTGCTGGACAAGCATCACCCCGGGCCGGGAAAGCCGGATCTGCGCGGCTGGGAATGGCGTTACCTGTGGCAGCAGACGCGCAGCGAGGAACTGCGGCTGCTGCAGCAATTCCCCGAAGCCGCCTACGGTGTGACCTTGTCCCCGGATGGCCACCAACTGGCGGTGGCCGTGGAACGGCGCGATGGTGGAGTGTGGGTATGCAACCTTCATTCGGGCGAACTCACGAGGGTGACCGACGGCAACGCCACCGGCTCGGTTCAATTCTCGCCCGACGGAACCAGGCTGGCCTTCGGCGCCACCGAGGGGCAGGTCGTGGTTTTGAACTGGCCCGCCCGCAAGGAACTGGCCCGGTTTCCGGTCGCGCAGAGTGTGCGCTCCGGGTTTGGCCTGGCCTTTTCCCCGGATGGAAAACTTCTGGCCACCGGTGACGAGGAGGGGCGCGTCCGTCTCTGGGAGTTGGAATCCCGGCGCGAGCTTTGGAATCGGTCTGGCCCACCCTGGGGCGTCACTTCGCTCGCGTTCACTCCCGACGGGCACACGCTGGCTTCCGGATTTCAGGCCAGCGACATCCAGGTGCGGGAGGTGGCTTCCGGACGTCTGTTGAAACATCTGACCAACCACACCGGTGCGGTGCAATCCCTCGCCTTTTCCCCGGACGGCCGGACGTTGGTGTCCGGCTCCTGGGACCGCTCCATGAACGTGTGGGAACTACCTTCCGGACGGCTGCTCACGCACCTGACCGCGCATACCGCCTGGGTGGGCGCGGTCGTGTTTTCCCGGGACGGCAGTCTCCTCGCTTCGGGCAGCGCTGATTACTCCATTAAGCTTTGGAATCCGGTGACGTGGCAGGAGATCCATACATTAAAGGGCAACCGCGACGAAGTTTTTGGCCTCACTTTTTCCCCCGACGGACGGCGGCTTTACAGTGCGTCCAAGGATGGAAGTTTGCGCGAGTGGAGCGCGGTTCCGTGGGAATCCCGGCGCGATTCGCTGGTCTGGCCGCATCAGCGGTTTGTATTGGCCGATCGGTTCCTGGCCGTCTGGCAGACCAACCGTTACGAAGTCTGGGATGCCATGCAGTTGCGTCCAGTGGACGAGCATTCTCTCAACACCACACCCGGGGATCCGATTCGGAGCCTCGGCGTGTCACCCCTGGGGGACTGGGTGGCGCTGGCCACTGAGGCCGGGGAACTGCTTCTGAGAACTGTCCCAGGCACCAGTTCCGAAGTTCGTCTGAAATCCAACTCTTCCGGTTATCAAAGGCTTGGCTTTTCGCCCAGCGGCCGGCGCCTGGCAGCGGTCACCGGTGATGGCGACCTGGAGGTTTGGGATGTCGCCAACCGTGTCCGGTTGCACCGGCTCCGTCCCGGTAATGGCCATCCGAGGCACCATCGCTTTGCCCCGGACGAACGCTCGTTGGCAGTGGCCGTGGGCGAAGGACCGTGGGGGGACGGCACCGTGGAGGTCTGGAGTCTTCCCGACGAGAGAAGGGTGGCAGCGTGGAGGGCCGGCAAGGGGGATGTGATGGAGCTTGTGTTTCTGTCTGGCGGCCGGACCCTTGTGACGGCGACCGGCGACGCCCAGTTGCAGGCGTGGGAGTATCCGCCGACTCGGAAGGATCCCCGTCCCCTGGCGGCCAAGCGGACGATGAACAGCTTCAACGCGGTCGCCCTTTCCCCCGATGGCCGGCGGCTGGCTGCGGGCACCTACAACGGGTTCATCCACCTCTGGGACGCGGATTCCTTCCTGGAGGTGGCGACGTTCCGCACGGAGGACGGCGATATCCGGGCTGTCAGTTTTTCTCCTGACGGCAACACGCTCACTTCCGTTGGCCGCCGCCTCCGCCTGTGGCCTGCGCCGTCGTGGAACGACGTGGCGGCTGAAACCTCCGGCCTCCTCTTGGAATAGGCTGTAACCTTTCGTTGGATTCATCCCTGTAACGGGTGATGGATCACCATTGGCGCAGTGCCCGGCATTCAGGTTTGGCCTATCAGCCAGAACCAAGGGATGCCATTCTTGGGCCACCAAGAGGATCCGTCATCTCGGAAGACACCGAATCATAACACTCACCGCAATGTCGAACTACGCCGACATCAACTGCACCATCAAGTTCATCAACCTCGCGACCGGCAAGATCCTGCCAGACGGTGCGACTGTAATCGCCAAAACGGTTGGCCTCCGGTACTCCGTATCCAACGATGGCACATCGGATGCGTCCGGCATGTTTCTCACTTGTAGTCTCAAAAAAGACGGCAAGAAGCTGGCGAATCCATTTTTTGAGTATCCGTTCAGCTTGTCCGCCGGCTCTACCAGAGCCTTCAATCGAACGTTGGAGGCCCCTCCGGTGCCCTCGAGTCAAATCTTTAGCGAGGTTGAGTATCGAGCCGGAATGCTTGTCGGGTTCATCAAGACGGAAGACGGAATCACCGGAGAAGTGGCTCCAACCAGGACAATTCGGCTGTATCGAATCCGTCAAAAATGAACTCGCTGCTCTTGAGTCGGCAAACGTCACGACCACGGGCGTATGATTCTCGGGAGTCGTATTCTTCGGGCAAGGGACTAAGGCTGGCGGCTCTGTCGTGGCTGTGGCCGTGCCTGTGCCTGGCCCAGCCCGTCATCATCACCGAGCCGCGCACGCAGTTCGCCTGGGAGGGCCGCGGGGTCACCCTCAGCGTCCACGTCCAGGGCGCCGCCCCGCTGACCTACCAATGGCAGTTCAACGGCCTGGATATCGCCAATGCAACCAACCGGGTGCTCCCGCGGCCGGCTGTGCAGGTCACCAGCAGCGGCGACTACCGGGTGATCGTGGCGAATGCCGCCGGCGCCGTCACCAGCCGGGTGGCACGCCTCACTGCGCGCGCCTGGCCGGCGCCGACCGGGCCACAGGTTCCACAGCTCGCCAGCCTGGATACGTTCGTGCGGTCAACACTTCTCAGCAAGGGCGTCCCGGGAGCCTCCCTGGCCGTCGTCAAAGATGGCCGCCTGGTCTTTGCCCGCGGGTATGGCTACGCCGATGCCGAGGGCGGCGAGCCATTCCAGCCAGACTCGCTGTGCCGCGTCGCGAGCATGTCGAAGACGATCACAGCCGCCGCGACGATGAAACTGATCGGAGATGGGGGCCTCGAACTCGACACGGCGGTGTTTGGTCATTTGAACCTTGAGCCGCCCACTTATCCGGGCGCCATCTTCGATCCGCGTTGGACGAACGTGACGGTCCGCCATCTGCTCAGTCACCGTGGCGGCTGGGATGAGGACAACGGGCCGAATCCACTGGGCGGCAGCGGATTCATTCCGAATAGCTGGCCCACTTACATCCGGCGGGATCTTGATCTGGAGACGACGCCAACGCCGCTCGACCTGGTGCGTTGGATGATGGGAAAGCCGCTCCAGTTCAGTCCTGGTACCACGTTCAGCTACGCGGATTTCGGCTATGATGTGGCCGGCGTACTCATTGCACGGATGACCGGCCAGGCATATGAGGCGGTCGCGCGAAAGCTGCTCGC
Source organism: Verrucomicrobiia bacterium (assembly GCA_019634635.1). Lineage (NCBI taxonomy): Bacteria > Pseudomonadati > Verrucomicrobiota > Verrucomicrobiia > Verrucomicrobiia bacterium. Next base: position 65,793 of record JAHCBB010000015.1, on the reverse strand, counting down.
CGAGGCAGGCATCACCCGGATGAGGGTCGGCACCAACACCCGCTCGGAGCGTGCGCCGGGCGAGGCGGTCTACTACCTGCATCCCAGCCTGCCGGCGTCGTACCTTGAGGCGTTTGAACCGCTGCCTTGGAACGATGATCTGCCGTACGCGTTGCCGGTCACGCTGTATTCCAGTTGGATCGCTTCAGCGATTGACTTCACCCGCTTCGTCGCGGCGGTTGACGGCCAGTCGTCGTACCCGGACATCCTGGACACGAACAGCGTGGCGGCCATGCTGAATGGTCGGCTGGGCTGGGAGGCGGGAAGCAATCCGGGAGCGGGGCAGTGGTTTCACGGAGGCGGCGATACCGGAAACCACTCGGTCGCCATGCGACGGAGCAATGGGGCTATCATCGTTTATCTGCAAAACTCGAACTGGCCCGGCAACAACGGCGTCATTGATGCCCTCCCCGGTATCGTGGACGGCATCCGCCAATGGCCGACGCATGACTTGTTCCCGACGACGCTTTCTCGCGAAGCCTGGCGGGCAAGGCAGTTCTCCATCGCCGAACTGTCCGATCCCGATGTCAGTGCGGACACCGCCGATCCTGACGGCGATGGTCTGGCCAACCTGCTGGAGTATGCTCAAGGCACGGATCCACGCGTCGCTTCGCCCGCCGCGCCTCTGACCATCTCCCGGCAGGACAGACGGGGTGGGGGATTTTTCGCTGTGGGCTACCGTCGGCTGGCGCTTGCGCACGAGGTGGAGTACTCCCTCGAGACGTCCACCGATTTGGTAGGTTGGGCGCGGGTGGACAATGATGAAGGAGAATCCACCTTGGACGCGGACGGTACGGTGTCCGCGACGGTTATGGTGTGGCCGCCGGACCACTCCAGCGGCCAATTCTTCCGGCTGCGAATCGTGCCCAGGCCGCTTCCGTGAACTCTGCCCCGCGCGTCTCCGTTTGGTTCCGGCGCCCAGTCCCCGTGCCCGCCAGGACGGACCGGGAACCACGGCCGGCATGAAGTCAGATAAAGTGACAGGTTCAAAGATTCACAATGATTAATCCCATAATTTCAGAGGTCGACGACATGGTTCGAGCAATTGCTCATGAAAAAATGCATTGCATTGACGATCCGCCGTTTGCGCTTGAGCCGTATCACACAGATGTCATAGAAGGAGACGCAATAAAACTCGCTCAAGAATATCGGGAGGATCCCTATGGACTCAGATGCCGTGGATGTAATCGAAACAAACCAATCGGGCCGGAAGCCGAAAACAGGAGGTGGCCTTCAAAGTGGCATTAAAATCGCCATATTTGTTATGTTTTCCGCATCAGTCCTCTGTTCCCTGTTAGCAATTCTCTCTATTAGCAGTGTACTCATTGAACAGTCACGACTTTTTGCTTTATCAGATCTTTGGAGTGCAAACGCACCTTTGAACCATCGAAGAGTCGAAGCGTTGATACTAATTGACGCAATACGTCTCCGACTACTTTATATTGTTGTATGTATTAGTATAATGTGTATTAGTTTAGCGATAAAATGGGGGAGAAAGTGGCTTGTTTACTTATTTGTCTTGAGTAGTCTTTTACTTGTGCTCGTTTTTTTTGCGTTGCTATTCCAGCACTAAAATAAAATCTGTCCCAGAAGCAGGAATTGCCCTGCGGGCATTGACGGGAAAGACGTGAGGGGGTTAAAGTGACAGGTTCAATGATGTCAGCGGACAGTCAAAACCAGCCAGGATAAAGTGACAGGTTCAAAGATTCAGAATTGGGCCAGTTTGAGGAGGACTTCGGCGAGCAGTCGCTCACCGCCCACGTCGCGGGAGATGCAGAGGGGTACAAGCCTGCCTGCCCCTCCTCCTCCTCCGTCTTCAGTCGTGCCATCCGCCTGGCAAGATTTGCATCCACACGGCACCCGCCTCCCAAAGATTTAACCTGTCATTTTATTCTCCGGCGACGAGGCGAGGATGAACTTCCCGTTGGACGAAAAGGCCGGACTCTCGCCCGGCCCGTCGCCGAGGAGCTGCTCGGTGGCCGGACTGATGTGGGGACGCCAGCGTCAAGCGAAGCAACGGTGGCGCGATCGGCCAGCAGGGCGGCCGGGCGGAGGATGCGGGCGATGTTCGTGGTGGCTGAAGTGGTGGTCCTCACCCGCTTGCGGGGATGATGCCGGAGCAAGGGTTCAGATGAGAATGCCGGAACAGAGGTCTCGCTGGGAGAATGCACGCGCAGATGGGCAAGTCAGGGCGGGGGCGCCCAGACCGCGCCGCCGAGGACCTGCCGCCAAGGGTTGCCCAATTGGTCTTCGAAATTGGATCCCCAGGCCCAGAGCGTGCCATCGGACCGCAGGGCCACGGAGTGATGCCCGCCGGCGGCGATCTCCATCCAGTCTTCGCCCGCCCCCACTTCCCCAAGCGTTACACGAAAGCGGGTCGTCGTGCCACCCAGTTGTCCCATATCATTGCCGCCCCACGACCAAAGTTTGCCGTCGCTACTTAGCGCGACGGTGTGACGTCCTCCGACCGCGATCCTGCGCCAGCGCCGGCCGGGCTGGATAGCCACCGGCGAAGGCTTGGGCGTCATGGTCCCGTCTCCCAGCTGGCCCTCGGAATTGCCCCCCCACGTCCAGAGCGTGCCGTCGTCCTGCAGGGCCACGGAATGCTCGCCGCCCGCCTCCATCACATGCCACCGAGCCTCCGGCGCGACCGCGACCGGCGAAGGACGGTCGATTCCATGCGTGCCATCGCCCAGTTGCCCGGCCCAGTTGCCGCCCCAGGCCCACAGGGTGCCGTCCTCACGGAGGCCCAGAGTGTGGATCCCGCTGGCCGCGACCGTGCGCCAACGCCAGTCCGGTGCCACCGGCACTGGGGCCGGACGGTTGGTGGTGGTCCCGTCTCCCAGCTGGCCGGAGGAATTGCCCCCCCACGCCCAGAGCGTGCCGTCCTCCCGCAGCGCCACGGTGTGGCTGGCTCCGGTCGCTGCGGTTCGCCAGGCCGCGCCACTTTGGACCGCCGCGGGCAGGCTGTGGGCGGTGAGGCCGCCATCGCCCAGTTGCCCGGCCCAGTTGCCGCCCCAGGCCCACAGAGTGCCGTCCTCCCGTAGGGCCACGGTGTGGCCCCCGCCCGCCGCGATCGTACGCCAACGCCAGTCCGGTGCCACGGCCACCGGGGCCGGACGGTTGGTGGTGGTCCCGTCTCCCAGTTGGCCGGAGGAATTGCCCCCCCACGCCCAAAGCGTGCCGTCATCCCGCAACGCCACGGTGTGCTCCACACCAGCCCGGATGGCCAACCAGCGATGATCCAACAGGGCCGCCACTTGGGAAGGCCGGATGATCGAGGGCCAATACACCTCGCCGTCCCCAAGCTGGCCGCTCCGGCCGCCTCCCCAGCTCCATAACGTTCCATCGGCACGCAGCGCGATGGTGTGCGTCTCGCCGCCTTCGGCCGCCAGCCAGCGATGGCTTGACGGGATGCGCTGCGGGGACAGCCGGCGAATCCGCGTCCCATCGCCCAACTGCCCCTCCTCGTTCAGTCCCCAGGCCCACAGTGAACCATCCGCCTGCACAGCGAGGCTGTATCCAGTGCCGGCGGCCACGGCAAGCCAGCGACGATCGGTCTGTATTGCCTGCGGAATTGGCCGGCTTTTCGCCCTGGTACCGTCGCCGAGCTCTCCGCTGAAGTTGTGGCCCCAGGTCCAGATGGTCCCGTCGGCATGCAAGGCCACGGTATGCCAGTCACCCGCCGCGATGGCCTGCCAACGCTCATCGGGCAGTACCGCCACGGGATTGGTCCGATTTGTCATCGTCCCGTCGCCCAGTTGGCCGACAGAATTGTCGCCCCAAGCCCACAAGGTTCCGTCGGCCCGCAGGGCCAGGGAGTGGTGCAGCCCCGCTGCCACGGCCTGCCAGCGCTCGGCGGGCAGTACCGCGGCCGGTTCGGCCCGATCGGCCCGCATCCCGTCGCCCAGTTGGCCGTGCCGATTGCTGCCCCAGGTCCACAGCGTCCCGTCGGCGCGCACCGCGACCGTGTGGAAGTGGCCCGCCGCCAGCCGCCCCGCCACCCGGCCCGACGGCGGCGGGTTGGCGGTCAGGGGATCGGTGCCGGCCCGGTACTCGGCCAAATTGTTCTGTGTGTCATGGTCGGGGTCGGCCGCCACGTCGGCCGGGTCCAGGGGATTGAGCAAGGGGCGGTGGCCCAGCTCGTACACGTCGTCCATCCCGTCGCCGTCGCTGTCCTTCAGCGTGATGAGCGGCACCTGCTCCACGCGGTAGAAGCGCGCACCGGCGGCCGGCAACGGGTCCGGGTCCACAAGCTCGATTTCGGCCGGCACGCCGGGGCCGGGCAGAGGCCCGAGGGCGGCCGGGGTGCCCACGTTGGTCACCGCCTCGCCGCGGAGAAGGATCAGATAGGTGTCCGGGTCCGCAGGCACGGACACCGCGGGCCGGCCGTCTGCTCCAAGGCGGAAGCCGGTGATGACCGGCCCGGGCTGGGCGACGAAGGAGTGCGCGGCGAGCAGCAGCGGGACGGCCGTGCCGGCACGGCGCAGGAGGGGGGCGGGTTTCATGGGCGGCGATGTCCTCACCTCCCTACAGGGACAATGCCGCGGCCGGGTTTCAGGAGCAGTCCCGGGACCCCGGCGTCGGCCGCCGCTCACTCAGTATTGGGATTCGTGTCCGGGTCCACGGTCCAGACGAGGCCGTTCTGGGGATACATCGCCATGCCATTGGTGATGATCTCCGGGCCGCGGCGGGCCTCGAGGTGGCCGTCCAGGAAGGCGAGGTTGCCCCGGCCGCGATGCCGGGCGGCGAAGCGGCTGGCGTAGGCGCTGGGTTGGCCGAGCTGCTGGTCCTGCGTCTGATCCGGCGCGGCGGGCGCGTCGTCGGGAAGCCGGTTCTCCAGGAATGCCACCGTGCCTGCGGGACGCAGGACTTGCGTGATCCGGACGGTCGTGTGCGGCCACATGATGAGCTTGGAGTTCATGGCTAGGGAGAAGAACACCGCCGGATCCTCCAGTCGCCGTCGAGGGAACGGCGCCTGTGGGCAGTGATGGATCCGGGCGCGATGGTAAAAGCCAGGTCGCACGGACGACGGCCCGAACTCGGCGGTGCGCGGCACGCCCATATGCACGGCCAGCGCGTTGTACCAGACGTCGCGCGCGAAGGGATGGGTGACCTCGCCCCAGGTGTTCAACGAAACCCCGTTGGGCTCGAAGCTCTCGCGGGCGATCCGGCCGTCGTTGTCATCGGCGTACAGGGTCTGGGCCACCGTCCACTGCCGGAGGCGGCCGGCGCACTCCGTTTCCCGCGCCAGAGCTTTCGCCCGGCCCAGCACCGGCAGCAGCAGCGATGCGAGGACGCCGAGGACGGCGATGACGACCAGCAGTTCGACCAGCGTAAAGCCGGCCGCTGTGATCGCACGCCGCCGCTGACGACGCGGCCAATTCATGGCGTCTCGGGCAGGAGCGTGACGCGGTACCACTGTGCCGCCGCCGTGACCGGCGTGTCGGTATACCCCGCCGTGCCCGCGACGGCCGTGACGCGCGCGCGGACGGCCCACGCGGCGGGCGGCAGGGCGTCGCTGCGCTGCACCTCGTAGGTGCGGCCGGGCAGCGCGGTCCACGTCAGTTCGAGGCCGGCCGCGGCGCGGGCGACGGCGAGCTCCGGCCGGGCCGGGCGATGGTCATTGCTCAGCCAGCCGGGCGAACCGACGTCGTCCGACGCGGCCGCGCGGAAGGCGCCGTGCTCGCCTGCCACGCTGTGGTTGTAGCTCAATGCAGCATCGGGATCGTGCGGATCGTACCAGCGGCTCACGCCACAGGGGCAGGGGTTGGGGAATTCCAGGCAAACTCTCAACTCGAACTTCAGGATGAAATCGTGGTCTTCGCGCGCCGCGGAATTCCAGAGCGTGATGAGCTCCGTGAAGTCATTGCTGAAGCCGTTTCCGAAGTACGAGATGATCGGCAGGTCCGGTGGCAGATTCGACTCGCCCCACCAGCGGCGGAAGGCTTCGGCATCGAGGTCCGAGACCAGGACCGCGGACTGACCGGGCTGGAGCCACACGTCGTTGGTGATGGCGAAGGCGCCGTCCAGCACGCCTGGATAGTCGTCAAAACGCCAGCCGCGAAGATTGACCGGCCGGGTGTCCCGGTTGGTCAGCTCCCACCAATCTTTGCGGGCCACCGGGGCGAAGCCAGCGGCTTGGCAGAGCATGGCCTCGGTCACGACCAACCGGGGCGGGGGCAGCACGGAAAGGGAGGCGGTGGCGTTGGTCGAGCAGAGCGGGTTGCGTACCTCCACGGTGTAGCGGCCGGCGTGGGCCTCCGAGACGCCCGGCAGTTCCAGCACGGCGTTGGTCGCGTCGGGGATGGTTTCGCCCTCGTGCCGCCACAGGATTTCCGGGAGCGGGTAGCCGCGCACCTCGACGCAGAACACGGCCGTCTGGCCCGGCGTGACCTCGAGGTCGGCGGGCGGTCGCACGATGGCGGCGCAGCGCGGCGTCTGGTTGACGCTGAGCCGGGCCGGGGCGGTGACAAGGCTCTCCAGGCCGTTCTCGATCCGCACCGTGTATGTGCCGGCCACGGCAGGCGTGGCGTTCGAGAGGACCAGCAGGGACGCCGTGGCGCCGGGCAGGTCCTCCCCCTCGAAGAGCCACTGGTACCGCGGCCGGGGCAGGCCGTGGGCCGCCACGCTCAAGACGGCGGTGGCGCCCGCATCCGTTTCCACGTCGGCCGGGTCTTGGACCACCCGGAGGGGCACCGCCGCGCCGGCCGTGCCCGGGGAGCCGACGTCACCGCCGGCCGCCGCGCGGAAGGCGACCTGCTCGCCTTCGAGGCTCAGCGCACCAAAGACGCCGGTGGCGGCATGGCTCGTAAAGGTCGTCCCACGATCAGCGACGCCGAGCGGGACGTGGTCCAGTTGGTTGGTCGCGGTGGCCGTGGCGTGCCAGAGGCGCAGCTCGTCCTTGATGGCATTGAGTCCGAAACCCCAGGGGGCCGCGATGACGCGCCGGTCCGCCAGCCGTACGTCCCCCCACCACGCCCGAAATTCCGCCTCCCCGGGCATGTTCCTGCTGGCGCGCACGAAGACCAGCGTTTCTCCTGGGTGCAGAACGGGGGCCTCGCCAACTTGCCTGGCCAGATCGGAAAGCCGATGCGCGGCGCCAAACCCGGCGTCATCCGCGAACCACAGCGCCTCCAGGTCCACCGCGTCGGGGCCGTAGTTCGTCAGCTCGAAGAAATCCTCCCCCGCCGCGGAGGACGGTGCGGTCATAACTTCCGTGATCGCCACGGGCGGGCCGGCGGGAGCGGGCTGAGTTTGCAGGGTGGCGAGGAAGAGGCCGGCGATGTGGTGGAGTGGCGGCTTCATGGCATCTCGCGGGACCGGAGCCGGTCCGAGTAACCGGGTGGGCTGGGCTTGGACGGGTAGGACTGCTCGATACGATCCAGCCAGTTCTGAAGGGTCGAATGGCTGGCCTCGGTCACCGGCTCGTAGCCGGCAGCCTTTTCGGGCAGGGCCTGCAGCCATGCGCCTTTCAAGCCGGAGAGAGCCTGGATGATCGCGCGCGCCACGTCCGGCGGCAGTCCGGGGGATCCCACCAGCAGCGTGCGGCTGCTCTCGAAGCGTTCACCCACGGCGACTAGGCCGCGGTGCTGGTTCGCGCGGAAGGCCCACTCCATGCACACCCCCGCGTCGTAGTCGCCGGCCAGCACGCCCGCGATGGCCTGCGCGTGGCTGTGCAGCGGGCCGTGCCGCCGCACGGCCTCCTCGGGACCCAGCGCCAGCACGTCCTCGGCAAATTCATGCGTGCTGTCGAGGAAGTCGTACCCCGCGAGGTGGGCGGCGGTCAGGCCGGCCCGGGCGAGGTGGATCTGCGCGTGGAAGCTGGCTGTGGAATTCGTCTCGCCGAAGGCCACGCGCCGGTCGCGCACGTCGGCCAGCGTGCGGATGCCGGTGTCCGGCCGGGTGAAGATCACGGCGTACTTCGAGCGCGCCGTGCCGCGGACGAGCGGCTGCAGGGCCGGTGTGCCGCGCCGGGCCCGCAGGTACGGCAGCGCGGCCAGCCGAGCGAAGTCCACCTGGCCGGTGCAGACGCCGGCCACGAGGTCGGGATAGAACTTGTAGAAGCGCACGTCCAGCCGCACCGGCCGGGCGAGCATCTCACCCATGCCCTGCTCCAGCGTCTCCAGCAGCAGGGCGTGCTGCAGGGCCGTGGCGGTGGGCTGCTCCTTCACCATCAGGCCGAAGGAAAAGCGAACTGGCAGGATCCCGCCGGCCGGGGCCGGCGGCCGGTTGGCCAGGGCGGCGATCTCCTCGGAGCGGATCACCATGCTGGCGCTCTCCGGATCCGCCCACAGCCGCTCAAAGTCATCCTGGAGAAACGAAAGGAGCCGGTGCTGCTTCACCTCGTCCTCCAGCCGCATCACGCGCAGCTCCGCCGTCAGGGCGGCCAGTCGCGCCCGCTCGCGGTTGACCGCGGAAAGGAGGACCAGCGTCACGGCAAACCCGGCCGCGAGGGAGCCGACCAAGGCGGCCCGGTAAGGATGCCGCCGGCCCCAACGCCAAGCGCGGACCGCCACACCGACCGACCTGGCGCGCACGGGCTCGCCGTCGAGGAAGCGTCCGAGGTCATCCGCCAGCGCCTGCGCGTCCGGGTAGCGTCGGTGCGGAGGCTTCTCGAGGCACTTGAGGCAGATGGTGGCCAGGTCGGCCGGGACGCTCGGGTTGAGCCGCCGGGGCGGGAGCGGTTCGCTGTGCCGCACCAGTTCGAGGGTCTCGGGGATGGTTTCCGCCAGGAACGGCGGCCGGCCGGTGAGCAGGAAGTAGAGGATCGCGCCCAGCCCGTACACGTCGCTGGCGCGGCCGGTGCGGAACTTTAGTCCAGCCTGCTCCGGGGGCAGGAAGCTCGGCGAGCCCAGCACGCGGCCATCCCCGTCCGTGGAAAGGGTTCCATCGATTTGCCGCGCGAGGCCGAAGTCCGCGAGACGTGGCCGGCCGTCCCGGTCCAGCAGCACGTTGGAGGGCTTGAGGTCGCGGTGCAGCACGCCCTGCGCGTGGGCGTGCTGTACGGCCTCCGCGAGAGTCCGGACCATGGTGGCGGCTCGCCGGGCGGCGAACGGCCGGCCGGCGACCTGGGTGGTGAGGTTGCCGCCCCGTGCGTAGTCCATGGAGAAATAGAGCCGGCCCTCGTGCTCACCGACTTCATGGATGGCGATGATGTTCGGGTGCTGAAGCCGTGCCGCAGCCTGTGCCTCCCGGAAAAACTGCGCCCGCTGATTGGCGTCGGCGAACTCCCCGGCGAGGATCACCTTCACTGCCACGAGGCGGTCGAGGCCGGTCTGCCGCGCACGGTACACCACGCCCATGCCGCCGCGGGCGATCTCCCCGAGCAGTTCATAGCCGCCCAGCCACCGCGGACCGGCCTCCGGGGGCGGGCCGGCCTGCGCCGGCTCCGCCGCCCCGGCCGGAGCCGCCTCCACCGGTTCGTCCGCTGCGGCCAGACCGAGATCGAAGAGGCAGTGTGTGCAGTACCCGTGGGGCGGGATGTAAGACAGCTCGGCCTGGCAGTGGTTGCAAATGGCGAGCGTGGGCATGATGTCACTCCCTACTGGGAGGTTTCCGGACCGGGGTTGCACTCCGTTCCGGGAGGCTTGCCCGCCGCCACCATCAAATGGCGGAGCTCCGCGTCCACCTCCGCCGGATTGGCCAACGTGGCGGCGACCTCGGCGCGGAGCCGTACTCCAAACGCCCGCCGCAGCCGGTGGACGGCCGTTTTCACGCCGCCTTCTCCCAGGCCCAGCCATCCGGCCAGTTCCGCGTAGGGCGGCAGTGGCCTGGGACTGCCGAGACAGGGCTGGAGCGCCTTGAAGACCTCCCCTTGGCCACGCTGTGTGTACTCTTCCCGGACTGCCGCCAGAGCGCGGACGATAACGGCCTGGGCCCAGTCGTGGTCATAGGCGGCTTCGCGCTGGCTGTCCGGCATGACCCCCGCCGGCTCGGCCGCCTCCGGCAGTTCCTCCAGCGACAGACGCGGCACCCGCCCCCCCCGCTTGAGGGCGAGGGCCCTCTTCCGTTCGTCCTGAAGATGATGCTTGAGCGCGCCAAGCAGGAAGGAACGGAACCGGCCGCGCGCTGGCTCTGCCGCCTGCAGGTCGCCGCCGGCGATGAGCGCGGCGAAGAAGCCCTGCACCAGATCCTGTGCATCATGGGGAGGATGCCCGGTGCGGCGGAGGTAGGCGTACAGGGGTGCCCAGTAATCGCGGCAGAGCGCGGCGAGGGCTTCCTGGGCGGTGGGGGCCGGATGCTCAGCGGCCTGATGCACCTGCGCCCATTGCGTGGTGCGGAACTCCCGTCCGCCGCCAAGCCACTCCGGCACGGAATCACCCCGGTTCATGGACAACATGATGCCAGATCCTCGTCACGGATGGAAGCCCACCGCCCGGTTCCCTGTTCGTCGTCGTCCCCGACCACCGGCAACAGCAGTGGGGAGGCAATGGGTGACCCCATTCCCTCGTGTGCTTGGCAGATGAGATAGCTAGCGGGGTGAAAGGTCCCCGACAGACGATGATGACTCGAACTGAAGCAGTAGGCGAGGTCGGCACCGCGAGGTGTCGGGGCGAAAGGGCCGAAGGCAAAGAGACGACCGCAGGAACACGATCCGCGAGCACTGGGGGACGATCCGGACCAAGCTGCTGGAGGGGGCCTTCAGGCCCAGTCCAGTACGCCGTGTGGAGATCCCCAAGCCGCAGGGAGGAGTCCGGCTGTTGGGGATACCGACGGTCGTGGATCGCTGGATACAGCAAATGCTCCTGCAGAAGCTGAGCGCGATCTTCGATCCGGGGTTTCACCCCTCCAGCTACGGCTTCCGCCCGGGGCGCAGTGCGCACGATGCGGTCCGAGCAGCCCAAGGGTACGTCCAGAGCGGATTGAACTGGGTGGTGGACATGGACATCACGCAGTTCTTCGACCGGGTGAACCACGACATCCTGATGAACCGGATCGGACAAACGGTCCGGGACAAGCGGGTGCTGGGGCTCATCGGGCGGTATCTGAGGGCGGGAGTGATGATCAATGGAGTGGTGCAGGACAGTGAGGAGGGGACGCCGCAAGGCGGCCCTTTGTCACCACTGCTGGCCAACATCTACCTGGACGCGCTGGACCGGGAACTGGAGCGGCGCGGCCTGAAGTTCAGCCGCTACGCGGACGATGCCAACGTGTACGTGGGCAGCGAGCGGGCGGCGGAGCGGGTGTTGGAGAGTCTGAAGGAGTGGATCCAGGGGCACTTGCGCCTGGAGGTGAACGCAAGCAAGAGCGGAACGGGCCGGCCCTGGGAGCGGAAGTTCCTCGGGTTCCAGATCACTCCGGAAGGAGGGATCGGGATCGCCCCCCGCAGTTTGGAAAAGTTCCGGGAGCAGGTTCGTCATCTGTGGCGACGTGGCCAAAGTCTGAGCAGCACAGAGCTGCGGGACCAATGGCGGCGGTACGTGCAGGGTTGGTGGGGATACTACCGACTGGTGACGGAGCGGCGACCGATCTACCGAACTGAAGGGTGGATTCGACGGCACATCCGCTGTTGTTTCTGGCAACGCTGGCATGACTGGCGGGGCCGCAAGCGACACCTCCGGTCGTTGGGTGTTCCGGGAGCCGCCCTGGAGACGGCCCACACTTCGGTGGGGGCGTGGCGGGTGGCCAATTCGCTGGCCCTTCAACGCGCCTTGAACAACGCGCTCCTGCGCCGCTGGAAATTCCTCATGCCCTCGGATCTTGGGGCCTCCGTGCAACATGGCCCCTGCGTTCAACCGCCGGATGCGTGAAAACCGCACGTCCGGTGGTGTGGGAGGGTGCCGGGGCGCAATCCCCGGCACCCGACCCGATCCGCCGATGCTGCAGACGTGTCGCAGGCGGCAGGCGAAGGCCTGGTGGCCATCAAATGGCGATCACGTCAACCATCCCGGTCTTCAGGGAGTGAACCGGCAGCCGGGCGTCCAAGGTTACGAGCCGCCCGGAATTGCGGCGGGCCACCTCGACCAGCCAGGCGTCATTGACCTGTTGATGTCCGAGGGCGCGGGCATAGATCACGGGATCATCCGCGGCGGGCGAGGACCAGAAATGATGACCTCTCAGGCGCGTCCACTGCCGCAACAGCGTCGCGGCTTCCCGGGGTGAAACCGCGTTGGCGGTGTAAGCGGGATTGGACGAAAGCCGGATGAAGCCCAGTTGGGTGAAGGCGCACGTGGCCCAGCCCTTCCTCGCGTGGGCGGCATACCAAGCGTGGGCTTGTGCATGATACTGATGATTGGGCCAGGCCAGCGCGAGCAGGACGTTCGTGTCCAGCAGGGCGGGTTTCACGTCGCTTCCTCCGCCAGCAAATCCCTGGCGCGGCTGCCGGGAATGATGTCGGCGTCGGGCCCGACCTTGAACACGGGCAGGCCGCCGGGGGTTGCGCCCTGCGCCGAGGCGCGCAGACCGCGCCGGGCCAGTTGCGAAAGCACTTCGCCCAGTTTCCTGCCCGAAGCCTGAGCCTGGGCCCGGGCGGCTTCGAACACGTCGTCATCCAGGGTCACGGTGGTTCTCATACGCTGATACAGTGATGCAGTGATTCCAGTGAATCAATCCGGCATTGCATCCCACGGGTCGCGCCGTTCCGTTGCGGGGGATGGTCCTGCCCCTGCCCGGTACTCTCTGCCCGGTACTCTGCCAAGTAGGGTAAAGCGTAAAGTGACAGGTTCAAAGATTGACACACTGGGGGTCGCCGAGTAGAAACGAAGCATGCGCATGGCACGGATGAAGGTGAAGGCGGAGGAGGGGCGGGTGGGGGTGTACCACTGCATCTCCCGCGTCGTTGGCGGTCAGCGACTGCTCGACGATCTGTGCAAGGAGAAGCTCGCCGAGATCCTCCTCAAACTCGCCCGGTTCTGCGGGATCGAGATCATCACCTACTGCATGATGGGCAACCACTTCCACCTGCTCCTGCGCGTCCCGGCAGCGCGGGAAATCCCGGATGCCGAACTGCTCCAACGCCTGGAGGGGTTCTACGGCAAGAGAGGGATCCTGACCGTCCTGGCCCGGGAGGGATTGGAGAAGCGTGGGGCGGTGGATCCGGATATTCGCCAGTCGCTGATGGAACGAATGGGCGATGTGTCCGCGTTCATGAAGGAGTTCAAACAGCGCTTCAGCCGCTGGTACAATCGCCAGACCGGCCGCTTCGGCACGCTGTGGGCCGAACGTTTCAAGAGCGTCTTGATCGAGGACAACCCGGGCACGGTCCGCATGTTGGCCGCGTACATTGACCTGAATCCGGTGCGGGCCGGCATCGTGCAGGATCCCAAGGACTACCGGTTCTGCGGCTATGCCGTGGCGCTGACGGGCAACCGGGTGATGCGCAAGGGGTTGATGAGCTGCCTGAAGCCGTTCGCTTGGGGGGAGGCGGCGGCGGAATACCGGCAGAGTCTGTTCGTGACGGCGGGGAGCCCGGGGCGGAGTGACAAGGTGGCGCTGGATCGGGAGACGATCCTGGAGGAGTTGCGACGCGGCGGGACGTTGAGTGTGGCTCAGGTATTGCGACTGCGCGTCCGGCACCTGACCGACGGGGTGGTCCTGGGATCCAAGGCGTTTGTGAACGAGGTGTTCGTCCAGCATCGGGAACGGTTTGGCGCCAACCGCAAGGACGGGGCGCGACGGATCCGGGGTGTCCCTCTACCCGGGATCAGCGTGCTGAGGGATCTGCAGGTGCGGGCGGTTGGGTAGCACGCTTCCATGGGACCGACGCGTCGGGCGCAATCCATCACGCACCGATCCGTCGCCGTCCATCGCCCCCAACCGCAATCTCCAGCAAAGTCGTCTCGTCCGGCGAGTTCCAGCGTGGCGATCTCATCTTCTCGTTCGCGGAGGCCCACCTGCGGGCGGTCGGCGTCGCCAAGCGTCCATGCGACTCGTGCCCCCGGCCGGACGAATTCGGAAACGTCGGCGAGGCGTGGGACCAGCGCGGCCGGCGTGTGGACGTTGCTTTCCGGCGGTTTGAACGCCCGCTGCAGATCCCTCGGGTCGCTCCGCAGGTCGCCCCGTTGTTGCCCGAAAAGTGCCCGCCGATCCAGCCGGGGGGGCGCGGCAACCAGGGCGCCTACCTCTCCGAGATTTCCCATCGGCTCGCGCGCCGCCTCCTCGACCAGCACTCCGTGTGCGAAGCCGGGTCGCTGATCGCGGACCCGTTCGCACTCGTCGCGTGGGAGCACCGGCTGCAAGACCGGATCGCCCACTGCGACAGCATCCCCGAGACCATCCGACGGGCTCTGATCCAGGCACGCCGCGGACAGGATCGTTTCAAGGAGAACGTGGCGCGTTTCGAGGCCCGGTGCCGAATCACCGGCGTGTTCAACCCGGTCCATCTCGTCGCAAGCCACATCAAGCCGTGGGGCCCGGCGCCTCTGATTTTTGGGGCGCGCGGTGACGAACAGCGCAGAGATCAAGACTGAGGCGTTCGTATTGCGTGAGAGAATATCGCTCCCGAGTCGTCAAAATTCATGACTCCAAAGCGCAAATCGCACGCAGCACGAGGCAATCATCAAGCTTCTTGAATCAGCCCGGTCATGGCTCTCAGCGCTTCCGAACGCCGCGCGTCCCTTTTCGTCAACACGAGCGCACCCCCCGACGCAGGGAACTCTGCGGCTCACGCCATCAGGACGGGCCGGCCTTCGTTTCGGCCGGACTCGAGGCAGGCATCCAGCAGGCGCTGCGTGTTCAGGGACCGCTCCGGCCACTCCGAATTCAACACTCGCGACGCCACCTGACGGGCGAACTCGCGGAACATCCGCGTCTCCTGGGCCGTCGGATGGTTGTTCCCGTATTCCGGCACGGTGATCCGGCGGACATGCGGTTCCATCGCAAAGTGGCAGCCGGACACCTCAAACGCCGCCTTGTGGATCTCGAACGACGACTCGCATCCAAAGAAGGGGAGGACGAAGTCACGGAGCAACAAGTGTCCCTGCGATCCGCTGACGCTGGCCCACTGTTGATTCCCGGTGAGGAAGGAACAGTAGAACGAGGCGCTGACGCCTCCGTCATAGAGCAGTTCCCCGGAGAACTCCGAAGGCGGCGCCGGCTGCGGATCCGCCGGCGACCCGATCCGATTCAGGACTCGTGCCGTGACCGCGCGCGGCAGACGGCTGCCAAGCACCTCCAGGGTGAACACCAGCGAGTACCAGCCGAGATCGCCCAGGCACCCCTGAGGTTCCAGGTGCCGGTCGGCCCGCATGTTTTCTGAGAAGAATGCGGCGTCACCACAGAAGCTGAATTGCGACGTCACCCGACGGAGTTCCCCCAGGGCAACCCCCTCCTTCAGCACGGCACGCAACGCGGCCATGCGCGCGCTGTGGACAAACATCACCCCGTCCATGAACTGGACCCCATGCTCCTGACAGGCGGAGGTCATGAGGTGGAGATCCGGCAACGAGGGGGCGCAGGGTTTCTCACACAACACATGCTTGCCCGCCCGGGCCGCCCGCACGACCCACTCCGTCCGGACTCCGGTCGGCAACGGCACGTACACGGCATCCACATCCGGCGTGGTCAGCAGCTCCTCGTAGCTGCCGCACGCCCTCGGAACGACCGGGAGGGGGACGGTGGACTGGCATTCGGCGATGAAATGTTCCGCGCGGGCGGCGTCACGACTGGCCACGGCCGTCAGGACGCCATTGCCGCTGAGGTGGATGGCCTGCCAGTTCTTTCGGGCGATGTTTGCGGTGCCCAGAATGCCCCAACGCAGTGGCCTCGGATTCATGGGGGGAGGCTGACGGAATCCGCCGGCCGTCAACAAGTGTGCCTTTCCCCTCCAGACGCCGAACGTGCCGTCGCAGCACCTGCGGGACACTCCATTCCCCGTCGCACCGCAATCCTCCCAGGACCGGCTGCCGGACGTCAGCGCGCCGTGCCGTCCACCTGGATTTCGAGCAGTCGCCGGAAATCACCCGGGCTGGGGTTGTCGTCGAGGTCACTGCCGACCGCAACGGGCCGCCCCGCGGCCGGTTCCGCGGCGACATGGCGAAAATAATACCGGTGACCCGCCCGGGTTTCGAAGCGCTCCCCCGTTTCCGGGTCCAGGACCTGCGTGGTTCCCGCGAGCAGCTGTCCCCGCTGCTCCGCCATGCGGGTTTGACCCGCATGGCGGTCCTCCGTGATCTGGCTGTAGATGGCGGCGACCTCCTCCCGGTGCCGGGTCAGCGCCTCGCCAGCCGCGCGGTTGCCTTGGAGTTCGCCGGCGAACCAGCGCGCATCCACGGCAAACGTTGAAAGCGCGCGCTGGAGCACCGCGGACCCCACGGCAGTCTCCTCCGGGGCGGAGACGAACCCGCACAACTCCGCGACGTTCCACGATCCGCCATCGTCAAACCCGTTCGGCAGGTAGGATACCGCGACGTTGACGATGCCGGAGCGTCCGTCGGCGAGCTGGAAATCCACGGATGCTGCGGTATTCACCTCGTTCGCCTTGCCCAGGGTGCGGCCAAGCGAATCCAGACGCTGAACGACGGCCGGCAGTGGCGTCACCCGCTCCACCCGAGCCTCGCCGAAGCGATGTCGAATGTAGCCGGCGGCAAAGGTCGGCGCGTCCTGGTAGTTCACATAGTTCGGCTGGATCGGCCCCAATCCGCGCAGGCTCGACGAGACGTGCACAAAGAGGCGCGGCAGGCTGGGATCATGAAGCCAGACCACGTGACGACCCTGCGGCGCCGTCATCGTGACGCCCGAGCGCGTGCCGAAAAGGTCCGGACGGAAGACCCCCCCTTCGACATTCCAGCCTTGCGGAGCGTCCACGGTGAATGCGCCTTCCCGCGGATCGCGCCAGGTCACGAACGGGATCGCCGGACCGGAATTCGTCGCTGTCGGCGCGGTCCGGGCGGGTCGCTCCTCGATCCGGAACGAATGGAGGATCTCCGAGAGCTGTGGCAACTCGCGGGAAAAACGGTCGGGAGGCGCGGCAGCGATCATGGCGCTGGCGCCGCCGATGCCGGCGACTGCGAAGCCGTTGGCCAGGCGTCGTGTGCCGTCGCTCCCGACGAGCTCGAACGCGGCACGGGTCAGGCCACGGGACGGTTCATCCACGGCCAGGGGCCTCCAGTTCCTCGCGATGGGTTCACCTTCGAGAACCTGGTTGGTCAACCACTGCGCGGGTTCGATGGCTCCCGCAATGCCGCGGATGAGCGCCACGCTGGCGCCATCGCCCGAAATCAGTGTCACCGACTCGAGTTTCGGAGCATGAATCCGCCAGCCTTGCGGCACCGCGACCGAAAACCCAAGCGGGTGCATCTGCCGGTTGAGTGGCACCGGATTGCCCGCGGCGGGAGCTCCAGCCACCCCGTCCTCCGCTTCGTCCTCTTCGTTGTCCTCGTCCTCCTCGTCATCATCATCGTCACGGCCATCGCCGGTCAGGATCGCGCGAGACTCCCCTGGATATCGTGACGGTTGCGTCTGGCCGAAGCCCCTTCCGGTGAGGGCCAGGATGGCAATCAGACCCCAGTAGAGGTTGGTCCACTTCATGACGCGCACCAAGGACCGTGCCCAAGCCCCGCATTTCTTTCAATGGACGATCGGAGACCCCACGGGGTGCCGCAGATTCGTGGATGCTGCAACAGGGAGACCCCGGGCGAGCTCATGGTGCAGCGCCTGGCCAACGGCATCTTCGGCCGCCGGCTGGTAGCCGGTCTGGTGGATCCATTCCTGAAGCGAGACAGCCGTCTCCACCGTCACGGGGTGGGCGAGATTGCCGGCAAACTCCAGCGCCTCGCCGCTGCTCTCGAACATTGCGCAACGGCGACGGACCATTTCCGGAAGCGTCAGGAACAGGTAGTAGTGCAGCCAGGTGCCGCGACGGGTCAGCACAAAGGAGCACTCCCGGAACTGCGGGTCGGCCGGGTCGCAACCTTCCTGCACCAGCAGGAACGGACCGCGCCCGTCCGTGCGCTTCATCAGCTTGCTGAGGTCCAGCAACCGGAAGTCCTGGTAGCGGTTGGTGATGGAGCGGGAGGCAATCATGGCGGGGGATCAGTGGCTGGCCTGGCGGAGGAATTCATGCAGGCGCGGCGCGGGGATCGCCCCGGAGGTCCGGGCCACTTCGGAGCCGCCGCGGAACACCGCGAAGGTGGGAATGGACTGGATGCCGAAGCGCCTGGCGACTTCCGGCAGCGCCTCGGTGTTGACCTTGGCGACAATGGCCTCACCGGCGGCCCGCTCGGCCAGCCGTTCCACCTCCGGTGCCACCATCCGGCAGGGTCCACACCACGGCGCCCAAAAGTCCACGAACACCGGCAGCGCAGCCTGGCCGATCAACGCGGCGAAGACCTCCGCAGTGTCCGGCTCGATCACCCCACCCGGAGACGGCAGTTCCGTTTTGCACCGGCCGCAGCGGATCTGGGCCGCGAGGCTGGCGAAGGCGAGACGATTGCCCTGGCCGCAGGACGGGCAGGTGACGATCAGACCGCGCGAATCGGAGGCGAGGTGGGCCATGGGCGCGCCGCATCGGGGTTCAGTGATCCTTGGGACCGGCGGAAGGCTGCGTTTCAATGGCACCGGCCTTTCGCGCCGGACCGCCCAATCTGCATGCGCCGCCATGCTCACAACAGCCCGGGGCGGACGTGTTCGCCGCAGTTGAAAGCTCCCCGGCGGCCGGAGCCGGTCCGGCGGCGGACGGAAGCACCGCCGCATGGTCGCGGTCGTGCGCCTCCCAGCCATTGGCAGCGAAGTCGGTGACCACAGTGGCGTGGTTTTGCGCCACCTTGACCGCCGCGGGGGTTGTGCCGGTGACCATCATTTTCAGCCCCTTTCCGGTCGGCTCCATGACATGGCGGATCTCATCGAAGTGCTCCGCGAACTCGACGAACGCCGGGTCATGGCGCCGGACCATGAGGCCGCTTTTGAGGCGCTCCTCCATCTGACGGACGTGTTCCCTAAGCGCGGCGGCCACCTTCGGGTTGTCGGATTCGGTCAGCGCCACGTAGCCGTCCCGGGTCATCGTGACCGTGCGGGTGACGGCCTCGTGCTCGTTCAAGAGCAGGTGGATGTTCCCGCGCGCCTCAGGTGGCATGCCCTGGGCGGTGGCGATGGTGGCACAGGCCGCACTCGCGGCGAGCACCCCGGCAAGGAGGAAGGATCGGGTTTGCATCAGCGTGTTGTCTCTTTTGTGACAATATGAGTATATGCGCATCTATGGACATGCAAGTGGAACTGTGGTCCGCTTCCACCTGCATGGCCAAGCGCACGAACGCGGGAAACCCGGGGGCCTTGATGACCGACGGGACGCTCGAACTCATCGCCAGCCGTTTTCGCGTGCTGGGCGAACCCAGCCGCCTGAGGCTCATCCGGGCCCTGGAGGCCGGCGGAAAGTCCGTCACGGACCTGATGGACGCCACCGGCCTGACCCAGGCCAACGCCTCCCGTCACCTCCAGACCCTGACCCACGCTGGCATTCTTGGGCGCCGCAAGGAGGCGTTGAACGTGATCTATTTCATCGCCGATCCGGGCATCTTCGAACTGTGCCGCCACGTCTGCGGCTCGTTGCAACAGCACGTTGCCCGGCACGCCAGGGCCTTCACCTCGGACCTGTGAGGACGGTTCCTCGCGAATTCTTCCCGCCCGGCGCGTGCCCGGCTACTCCGACTCCTGACTGCGGTAGTACGCGGCACCCGGGAGGGTGGCCTCCTCAAATTCGAACTCACCCGACTCATTGGCAACGATCGGCGCGGCGGTCATCACCGACCACTCTTGAGCGGCCCCCAGGCGCAAGGAACGGAGGACCTGGTACGCCATTCCCGGAGTCCCCATGAAGCGCAACCTGACCGAGCCGCCGGCCACCGCGATGCCCACCGCGCGGTTGGGGTTTGTTGCCCCCTGGCGCAACTTCGCGAGGCGGGCCGCGACCCGCCCGCCCGCCGTGGAAAACTCTCCACCGACGAACAGTTCATCCCCGATGGCCAGCAGGGCACGAACCCGCCCATTCACACCGGATCCCGCTTCCAGCCAGGTCTCGCCGTCCCAGCGCAACAGGGATGGGATGGCCGATACGTGCGGCAGGGGATTGTTGCCGCCCACAAACACCTGGTCGCCAAAACTGGCCAGTGCAGACACCGTGATACCAACGCCATCGCCCATGGCGTGCCAACCGGTTCCGTCCCATTCCGCCATGCCTCTTGCCGGAGCCCCGCCGGCGCTGGTGAAATTTCCTCCCGCGTAGAGTTTCCCGCCGGCCGGGAGCAGGGCGGTGACCGTGTTGTTGACTCCCGGTCCCAGAGCGGACAGCGCACTCCCGTCCCAGCGACCGACGTAATGGCTGGCGAAATTTGCCGATACCGCCCGGAAATCGCCGCCGATGTAAAGTGATCCGTCCATGACGGCAAGAGCGTGAACCGTGGCTCCGATCCCGGGATTGAATGGGGACCACGCGGATCCATCCCAGACGGCCAGATGGGGGATGAGCTCATTCCCGGAAAGGAAGAGGCCTCCCCCGACAAAAAGTTTTCCATCGTAACCGGTCAGGTCATTGATGACCCCGGAACGCAGGCCGTTCCCCAGGGCGGACCAGGTGACGCCATCCCATCGAGCGATGTTGGTCGCCTCCGCCTCCCCGGCGCGATCAAAAGTCCCGGCCATGTACAAGGCTCCATCCATGACGGTGAATGCCTGCACGGCGGCACCCTGGGTCGGGTTGGCGGTGTTCTGGACTCCACCCCCCACGGCATGCCATTCCGATCCATCCCACCGGGCCACATGGTTGACCAGCTTGCCTCCCGCGGTCCTGAACGAGCCGCCGACATGAAGTGCGTCGTCAAACCAGGCCAGCGCGGACACACCGCGATCCAAACCCAGTGCGGGATCGCCGAGCGTGCCCCAGCGGGTTCCATCCCACCAGGAGAACCCTGAGGACGCGAATCCATCCGCCTCTACTTGCCCCCCTCCCACATAAACGTTGGATCCAAGGGTGGCGACCACCGCCGCCGGACCTCTGAACCCGGTGCCCACCGCCGTCCAGGTCTGGTTCAACTGAGCCAGACCGCGGGTCACCTGACCTGAGACGACATTGAAGGTTCCGGCGGCGTACAGGGTGTCTCCAGCGACGGCCAGCGAATTGACGATGACAAAATCTTCGGCCATTCCGCCCAATCCCACCCAGGAGGCGCCGTCCCATCGCGCCACCCGAAGCGCGGAATTGGCCCCGGCCCGGTTGAAGGATCCTCCGGCGACAACGGACCCCCGGTAATTGACCAGGGCGTTGACATCCCCGGACAGGCCGGTTCCGAGAGGCGACCACGAGGTTCCATTCCACTTCGCCACCCGGCTGGCCGACACCCCGCCGGCCCGCAGGAACGCGCCACCCGCGTACAGCTCCCCTTCGTGGGACAGGAGGTCCCGCGTGATTCCTTCGATGCCGCTGCCCAAGGGCTGCCACTCATTCCCATCCCATCGGGCGATGTGATGAATGATCTCCTCCCCGACCTGGTTGAACCATCCGGCCACATGGAGCGCTCCGAGGTGTGGCTTCATCGCTTCGATCGTCCCATTGAATGCACCTCCCAACGGCACCCAGGCGGGTCCCTCGCGTTTCAACACCTGGTATCCTGTGCCGATCTGCCGCCCGCACGCATGGAGACTGCCCTCGAAAAACAGCAGCCGGTCCACTGAGATGGGAAGCCCCTCTCCGAGGTCGGACCAGCGGCTGCCGTCCCACATGGCGATGCGCCGGACCACGACATCGCCCACGGCCGAGATTTCGCCGCCGATGTAAATATTGCCCGAATCATCAAACACAATGGTTCTCGCCGGCGCGTCGGATCCTCCCAGCGCCCCCAATCCGGTCCAGTTCGCATCGCTGAATGTCGGATCAATGCGCACCGGATAGATGGCGGTCGCATCATCAATCACCAGGGCAAGGCGACCGGCATCCACCCGCACCATTTCCGCGGGCAGCCGGTTGCCGGCGGCATCCTCCACATGCAGCCGGCCGTAGGCCAGCCGCCGCTCCGCGTCGAGAAATTGGAGCTCGATCCGCCCGCCCCGCCGCTCCACCCGGGCACCCTCCACCAGCAGTTCCACCCGCAGCGCCCCCGGTCCCGCCGGTGGCCGTGGGATCACAAAGTCCTGTCGGACGCCATCCAGATCCACCCGGAATTCCTCAATGCAGTCCGGCCGCACCCGTCGGGCGACCGCATGCTCCACTTCCACCAGCCCGGATTCCGACAAGCCCACCATGGCTCCGCCATCGCGGCCCAGGTAATCCGCAACCACCCGGAGCGGCCCCCCCGCATCACCATCCCGTGTGGACCTGATTCTCAGGCCGCTGGAGGAGACCTCACCCTCCAGACGCTGGATCAGGCAGCGGATCCGGGCCCTACCGGCCCCGATCTGGGTGATCGAGAGCTCGGCATCCAGGCCTTGCCCGACGGGGGATCCCTGGATCGGCTGCCCTCCCTCGTCCCGGGCTTCCCGTGGCGTCGGCACCGGGTCCGCCTGTGGTTGAAGCGTCCCCGACAACAACATCCACAGGATCCAGAGCAGGACCGGCGCGTTGACCATGGGAAGGAGGCGGCAACCCGGGGTTGCGACGGGAGGTTTGCGATTGGCGCGCATGTACCTGTGGATTCCGACCTCCAAGGCTGGATCTAACAGAAAAACTGGCCCGCTTTCCGTACGGATCGGCATCAGGGCCGCGGTCCGCCCTCCCCCCGGCAGACCGCGGTCCTCGCGTGCGGTGGAGGCTCGGTTCCGCCTGCCGGTATGCCGGCAGGCCGGGAGTCCGGGGGAATGGGAAGGAGCAGCCAGTGCAGCTGCGCCAGGCCGTTCGGTTGCCGTCAGCGGCCTGCCGCCAGGTCACCGCCCGACGGCACGATAGAACCGCTGGTCGTGTCCGGGCGGTAGAGGGTCAATCAGAATGAAGGAACCGCGGTTCGTGTGGATGGGTTGGGCCGGGGTGAGCACGTCGGGCGTGGCGAAGATCACGACCTCCTGCTCCGTTGGGGCTTCAATTGACAATCGGAGTCCCTCGGAGGTGACGGCAGGCAGGGGAGTAAACCGCGGCGGCGCCGTCACGGCGGCGTCGTTCAACGCCGTCAGGCGGACTGCGCCACCCGAGGCGTCCAGGTCGTACTCAAAGCCCGGCGCCAGACCGGCGAGGGTCACCCCGGCAAACCCGCCGCTCACACCGCCCTTCGCCGTGATGAATCGCAGTTGATCCCCCTGCCGGGGCGCGTAGCCGTTGCTGAAGTTCAACTCCAACCGGCCGTTGAGTGTTGCCGTGCCCAGAACGTCCACGCGGGTTTGATTGCCGGGATCGGCGCCCCTGACTTCCACCCCGATCACCCCGGTGGGTCCCAACTGGAGGTCGCCGTCGAATCGCAGAACTCCGGGCGGGGGTGTTTCGGTCTCGTTGGCCAGTCCCGGTCGGGCAGCGGCGGCGGACACGGTCGGAAAGAACGCCGGGCTGAGATAGCCGTTGGCCACAATGGTGTGGGCGACGATGGTGCCTTGGCCGGTCAGGACGCCCTGTTCGCTGATCCAGAGCTCGCCAGGGGTTACGACGAGTCCGTCCTTCAAATGGAGCCGTCCCTCGACGCCATCGAGCGATCCCAGACCGGACACTCCGCCCACGGCAAAGCGATCTCCCGTGACCCTCAGCTCGGATGTAAATCTGCCCATGCTCCCGCCCACCTCGACCATCCCCGAGCTCCCCTCCAGACCGCCGATCAGCAGGTTGGGGCAAACGACCAGCCCGCCCTCACCAATGGTCAGCACGCCGGCACCGTGATAGCCGACGCGACAGGTGACTCCTCCCTCGGCGGCTGGATCGTCGTTCCCGACCAACATCCTTGCCCGGGCACCAAACTCGTTCACCCCGTTGACCGAGAGAAACCCATTGCTGCCCGCTTCAAAGCCGAGGTAGAGGTCCTCGGTCGCAACCACCTCGCCGCCGTCGCGAATCTGCAGGTCGGCCACTGCGTTGGCGACCATCCCGAGCATTAGTTCCTTGAGCAAAAAAAGGCGGCTTGGTTCGAGTCCGGGCGTGCTGCCGCGCACCAGAATCGAACCGTCTGCCGTGAGATCGAGACGCTCGGCTGCTGCCTCGCCCACGAAAGCCTGTTGCAGTGCCATGACCCGGCCGCCGTCAAGTATCCGTAATTCCCCTGGTGCCCCACCCCCCACGGTCAGACCGGTGGTCAACCACTGGGTTGTCTGCACCTCCGCCTGGCCGCCACCGTCAACCACCACTGTGCCACGTCCCGGACCATTGGATCCGCCCGCTCCGATGAGCGCATCACCCGAACCCAGTCTGGCTCCTTGTTCGAGGTACAAAATGCCCTCGGCGTCCTCCCCGATCCGAAGATCGCTGCTGATCATCTCCGCATGACGGATCCGCAATTCGCCAGCTCCCGCGCGGCCGATCACCACCGCTTCACTGACGACCGTGCCGCCGTCGCGAACCTCCAGGCGGCCTGGTCCGGCAAATCCCACCGCCAGACTGCCGGGATCCCACCGCCCCGTGGCTCCGCCCACCACCACGTCTCCTCCCGCCAGAGCGCCACCCCCAATTCTGGTTTCCAAGGCGGAAGCGAAGCCATGGACCACGCTGAGTTTTCCCGGGCCGGCAGCGCCCACCAGCAGGCGGCCGTTGTTTTCCCAGCGCGTGCCCTGATGGAGCACGGCCGTCTCGCCCGTTGCCGACGAAGACTCACCCAGCATGGCATGCACCGACTGGAACGTTCCCGACACGACGTTGAGGACCCCGTTCACTCCCACCAGCAATGAGGGCTCGGTGAGGGAGGAATTCAGCGCCTGGGCGTTGCCCGTCAGGTCCACGATCCCGTTCCGCACAATCATCCGTCCCGCCCGCGCGCCGGTGGCGTTGATGGGATACCGTCCGGTCAGGGAAAACACGGCCGTATCGCTGCGCTCGGGACGGTGGTCCGGGACCTCGGGTGGCTCCCAGTGCCCGGCTTCGCTCCACATGCCGCCGGCGGAATTGTTCCACACTCTGTCCCCGCTCTCCTGGGAGATTTCGGCCCGGCCGAAGGCCCTGACAAAGCTCCCATTCACCAGACTGGCACCGACGCTCATGTACCCATTCTGATGAAAGGCAGTTATTGACGTCACGTTACCATCCAGACCGAATGCACCAACGAAATCGCCGCCGAGCCGGTCCTCGGAACTCGGGCCGGTGAAGTACTCGGTCGGGCCGCCGGCCAACCGTGCCCTGTAGATGACTTGGGGGTGTCTGGTCAGCCAGATTCCGCCCATCGGCAGGGCGGTGTCTGGCATGGACGCCACCACGGCCTCCTCTGTCCCTGATCGGCGCAGCAAGAGGCGGAGAGAACTGCCATCGGGTGCGAAGCGGGTTTCCCATAGAGCGACATCGCCGTTCTCGTTGGCATCTGCGAAATCCAGTCTCGACCCTGAACTCCCGTCGCTGGTATCGGTCGTGGTGGCGGTAGCCACCACCGAGTCTTGCCCTCCGACATAATACAAGCTGGTAAAGAATTGTGGCGGATCACTTCGGATCTCCTCAACCAGAAAGCCGCCCTCCGGAGTGATTCCCGCGACGAAGCCTCGAAATACAGGGTTGCTTTCATTGATGGGCAACGGCTGGACGGACGGACCGATGACCTCCCCATCCGTGATGGAAAACTCGACAGGGAATCGGAAACGACCCTCAAAGACCCGGTACCGGACCGCGAGGAAGCGCCCTTGGCCATCATTGATGTCCAACCGATATTCCGTATTCCCGGGGGCCGGCAGATACGTGATCTGCTCGTTGTCCCATCGAAATGTTCGCGGCGCGTGGGTGTTGTCCGGCAAGCGCACGTTGACCTGAAACAGAAGGCGCTCGGCCGACACCACATGCCAACTCTGCTTGTTGATGGTGGTGTTGGAGGCTTCGGGGATGACAAATGTGCCGCCTCCCGGTGCCGGATCCCCATGAGCGAAGACCCGTCTCGCCACCCGATCGGCAACCGTCGAAATGGCATGCCCGATGTCCCCGGTTCCGGGTGGGCCGTGCCGAATGACGAGTTCCCCCTGACCGCCGATCGCGCTGATGGTGGCGTGCGGCAGGTGCGGCAGATCCGCGGGCAGCACCTCTGATTGCGGAACGAAAGTCCAAGTCACACGCTGAGCATTCGCAAGCGGCCATCCGGCGCCCTGCAATGCCAGCGCCAGCAGCCAGCACAGACCGGACGGGCCGGATCCCCGGCAACGACGGATTGGAAACGACTCCAAAGTGACCGTCCGGCGCGCGGGCAGGTTGACAACACGATTCATGCACCAGGGAATTCGTCCGACCCGGGCGCGATCTAACGGCCCGTCAACGGAGAAAATCCGCCGTCCCACCGATCCACGCCCGGATTCCCACGGCGCCGGAGGCGACCGCGGTCATCCGGAGTCGAGCTGCTGCAGCTCCGCCTTGAGCAGGCGGCCGACGCGCATTTTGGCCATGTACACCTGGGCGCGGTTGATCCCGAGGAGACTGGTGATCCGTTCGACCGGCCAGCCCTGCAGGGTCGCGAGATCAAACATCTGCCACTGACGCGGGGCGACCTTCGCCTTGACCCGTTCGCCGGCCAGCTGCAACTGGTTGTGCCGCCACTCCTGCTCCCAGACCGCGACGAGCGGGTCGGCAGCCGGATCGGGGAGCGCTTCGAGGCCCTCCGCGTAGTCGGTCTGCCGGCCCTGGTGGCGGGCGCGTTTGCGAAATTGGTCCGCGATGCGCCGGCGGGCGATCTGAAACAACCAGGCCTTGAAGCCGCCCCGGCTCCGGTCGTAGCGGAAGCCGGGCATTTCCCCGGCGACGGAAACCAGAGTCTCTTGCAGGACCTCCTCCACTTCACTGGGGGGAAGGCCGGCCTTGCGGGCAAACGCCGAGATCACCCCTCCGTAGGTGTCGAAGAAGCGCTGCCAGCCATCATGGTCCGCAGGGTCTTTGAGCCGGCCCAGCAGGCTCTCTCTCGTGGAATGCAAGGGACCCTCCGTCCATCGGGGTCGTCGGTCAGCGGGGGGGGAGGTCGGCTGCGTGCGGTTCATCTGGCTGGAGATTCGTTTCCGTGATCCGCGTTCTAACGAAAACCCGGCCCGCCGGTTGAATCGGGATGCGGGGCTGGCAGCAGTGACAGCCGCCCCGGCGGGCTGACCACCGCCAGCCATTGACCACCGGGGGAGAAGCGGAGCCGGCCCAGGCCGATGCCCCGGTCGAACTGGAGCACTCCCGCCTCGCGGCTGGTCGCCAGGTTCCAAAACTTCAGCTCGGAGCCGCCGGTTAACACGGCCAGCGTGCGGCCGTCGGGCGCAAGGGCCACCGCATGCACCCCGGTGGAATGCGCCCCGTAGACGGCGAGCGCGTCACCGGACGCGGCATCCCAGAGACGGGCCGTGTCATCCCAGCTGCCGCTCGCAAAGCGCCCGCCCGCAGGCGCAAACTCCAGGGCGCTGACCGACATCTGATGCCCTCGAAACACCCGGATCTCCCGGCCCGTGTCGAGTTCCCACAGGCGCGTCGAAAAATCCCGCGAACCGGACAGCAACCGCCGCCCGTCCGGTGAGATCGCGAGACTGAAGATGCGTCCGGTATGACCGTCCAGAGGCCGCGGCGGCCCGCCGGAACGAACATCGTAAACCCGAACCGTGCCGTCCTCGTCACCCGCCACGAGCCATCGTCCGGACGGCGCGAGGACGCGGGTCGGGGCCGGCTCCCACCCCGCATCCAGCCGGTGCGCTTCGAGCAGAGCGCCGCCCGTCGGATCGCGCCACTCGACGGTCCCCCCGGGCCGCAGCAGCGTGATCGCGCTTCCATCCTCCACGAATCCGCCCAGTTCGACGGCCGGTCCCAACGCCAGCACCTCGCGGCCGGTGGACGGATCCAGAACCCGCACGTCCCCGGTTTGCAGTCGCACCACCAGCAACCGTTCATCCGGGGAGAACGCCGGTGTCTGGCCGACCGGATCCAGTTCCAGCGCGGCGGGATCCGGCTCGCCATCCCACAACCGGATGGTGTTGTCCTTCCCGGCGGAGACCACCAGACCTCCATCCGGCGTCCACTCCACCGACCAGACCTCGCTGCCATGCCCGCGGAAGACATGCACCTCCGCGAGCGTCGCGGCGTCCCAGAGACGCACGGTCTGGTCGTTGCCCGCCGTGACCAGGCGCGCGCCATCCGGCGACCAGGCCACATCCCAGACCACGGTTTCCTGGTGCGCGCTGCTTTCGGCCAGCCGCCGTTGCGTGGCGAGGTTCCACAATTGCAGCAGGCCCTGGCGCGACACACAGGCCAGCCGGGATCCGTCCGGGGAGAACGCCACCCCCATCACCGTTCCGGCCCCGGCCAGCTCACCCATCGGCTCCCGCTCGGGCCATGACCAGAGCCGCAGGGAACGATCCCAGGGACCGGTGACCAGCAGGCGGCCGCCGGGCGCGAACCAGGCGCGCCCGCCCGACTGGTCCAGGACCTGTTCCACCTCCAGCGAACGGGCATTCACGATCTCCGTGGCCGCATTGGTCTCAAACAACACCATCCCGTTGGCCCGGAGCAGCCGGTCCGCTTCCGGACTGAACACGACGCTTGGCGAACCGGACGAGCGGTTGGTGATCCCGCCGCCGCCGCCAGTCAGGTTGAGGACAACGGTCCGCGGGGGCTGGTCCAGCTCGACGGCCAGCAGGCCACCCTCCGATACTTCGGACAACGCCCGCACGATCGAACCCGGAAATTCCCATCGCCGCAGTTCGTGCAACCCGTCCAACGACCATTCCCGCAAGGTGCCGTCATAACTTGCGGAATAGAGCCGGCGGCCATCCCGGCTCACCCGCACGGCGACGATGAGTTGATCATGGCCGCGCAACACCCCCCGGGCATCACCCGTCACCCGATCCCAGAAATGGAACCACTCGAAGCCGCGCAGGTCCTCCTGGGCATCCTGGGGCCGGTACGCGTCCAGCAATTCCTCTGCGCGACCATAGTTCCCCGCCTGGATCGCCTGCTGGGCAAGGTTCATGTCGGCTGAGTAGAGCGCCATTCGGATCAGCCGTTCCTGGTCCTCGATGCGCTCGCGCAACGCCGCCTCGGCCGTCGCGCGACGATTGGCCCGGGCCGTCTGGTCCCGCGTAAACCAGGTCGCACCCAGGCTC
The DNA here is from genome assembly GCA_019634635.1 of Verrucomicrobiia bacterium. NCBI lineage: Bacteria > Pseudomonadati > Verrucomicrobiota > Verrucomicrobiia > Verrucomicrobiia bacterium. The sequence goes on along the minus strand of JAHCBB010000015.1, from coordinate 36,672 downwards.
ACCACGCCCAGCAGCACGGCCACGGTCCCCAGACGCCGCCATCGCGTCAGGATGCGCTCGTTGCGGCGCAGCCGGCGTACCGATTGTCCGGCCTGAATCAGCAGCAATTCCGTCCGCACCGCCTCCGCCGACGCATGCCGGTCCGCGGCGTCCGGAGCGCAGGCGCGCAGGATGGTTTCGTTCAGTTCGGCAAAGAGGTCTGTTTCGTCTCGGTCCTGCCAGTCGGGCGGCAACTCCGGGAAGTCCAGCCGGTTTTGGCCGGTGGCCATCTCGTACAACACCTTGCCCAGACCGTACAAATCCGACTGTGGCGATCCCGGACCCTCCGGCGGAATGTAGCCCTCCGTACCCACGAAGGATTGCGCGGCATTCAGCCCCGCGACCAGGCCGAGGTCGGCCAGCTTGGGCTGACCGCCCACAAAAATGAGGTTGGAGGGTTTGACGTCCCGGTGCACCAGGCCGCGCTGATGCAGAAAGGACAGTGCGGCCGCCACGTCCGCCCCAATCCGGGCGCACTCGACCACCGGCAACGCACCCTTGGCCTGCAACAGCGTCCCCAAAGTCAGGGGTGCATACTGCTCGACCCGCCACGCCGTCTCCTCCCCGGCATGATCGGCCAGCTCCATGACATAATAGAAGTGCCCATGGGTCTCCGACCTCCCCACCTGGAGGACATCCACCAGTCCCGGATGGGATCGCGACAGGGGCTCGAAATGTCTCAGCCCGGTGAATTCGCGCTCGTAGATCCGCTCATGCTCGAAGCGGTCACGCCAGATCACCTTCACCGCGCGGAGCATTCCCATCACACTCCGCGCCAGCCACACCTCGCCATAGGCTCCCACTCCGATCCGCCGCAGCAGTTCATGCTCCGCCACCACGGGTGGAGCATGAACTGCCGCGGTCTGATCGGCGGGATCCGACACCTTGGGAGGCTAGCAAGGACCACCATGGGTGCCACCAACTTCCTGTCGCCCCTTGCGCCGCCGGGCGTCGCGAAACCAGCCATGCGCGTCGGGAGTCGCCACCAGGTTGGGTTGCGGTTTCGCGTACGGCGCGGCGGGAGCCTTGCCCCACCGGAGCCCCTCCGGAGCGGAGGGGTCCCGACAGGGGGACAGGTCAACGGGTGTGCCGTCGCCGGGCAGCCGGTAGGGGCACGTTCCACCGTGTCCGCAACTTCTGCCGCCGGGCGTGTGAGGGCGTCGCGGGGAACGGGGGTGAACGATCGGGCTGGATCCGCGGGCGTCGGGAACGCAGGGATCGCCGGGAGGCCCCCCGGGAAACTGACGGCGGGCCGGTATCGCGTCACATCACCATGCCGCCGTCCACCGTGAGCACCTGGCCTGTCACGTAGCGGCCGCCGGGACCGGCAAGGTAAAGGGCCGCCTCGGCGATGTCCTCGGGCTTTCCGAGGGTTCCCAGGGGAATTTGCTTGAGCAGGGTCGTCCGCAACGACTCGTCCAGGACGGCGGTCATGTCGGTCTCGATGAATCCCGGGGCGATGGCATTGCAGGTCACGCCCCGGGAGCCCAGCTCCTTCGCCACGGATTTCGTGAACCCGATCAGCCCGGCCTTGCTCGCCGCGTAGTTGCATTGACCGGCATTTCCGATCAGGCCGATGACGCTGGAGATGTTGATGATCCGACCGGACCGTTGCTTGAGGAAGGTCCGGGTGAAGGCCTTCGTAACGAGGAAGGCACCCCGCAGATTCGTGTTCAGCACGGTGTCCCAGTCCGCCTCGCTCATCCGCATCAACAGGCCGTCACGCGTGACCCCGGCATTGTTGACGAGGATGTCCACCCGGCCCGCCTCCGCGAGAATGGTCTCCGCGGATGCGGTGACCGCCGCGGGATCCGCGACATCCACAGCCTGTGCCCAGGCGCGTCGTCCCAGGCCGCGCACCGCGTCGGCCACGGCCTCGGCATTGGCGGCAGTGCGCGACAGGCAGATGACGTCGGCGCCGGCGCGGGCCAGACGCAGGGCGATGGCGCGTCCGATGCCGCGTCCGGCCCCGGTGACGACGGCCACCTGCTGGGAAAGCTCGCTCATGATGTCGAGGACGCTCCGGCGGAAGGCGCGGTGCCGTCAACCGCGGATTGCCCCGGCCCGCTGCCCCCCGGGCAGGGGTACGGGAAATCGTCGGGCGCATGGGCATTGGGCGGTGTGTCCACGCTCGGGAATGCCACACCCGGCTTCCGGCACGGCGTTCACGCCGCGAGGGCTTTCGCGGTGGCCTCCAGGGTGGTGACGTCGCTCACCTGGAGCAGTTGAACGGATGGGGCGATGCGCTTCATGAACCCGCTCAACGCCGAGCCAGGGCCGAGTTCGATGAAGCGGGTGAAGCCGGCGTCCACGAGGTGGCGCATGCCCTCCTCCCACCGGACGGGGCTGGTGACCTGGTCCACGAGGGCGTCCACGATGGCAGAGGGGGATTCATGGGGGCGGGCGGTGGTGTTGGCGATCACCGGAATGCGCGGGGGATGCACGGCGATGGCCGCAAGGGCTTCGGCGAGGCGCGGACGGGCGGACGCCATGAGCGGGGAGTGGTAGGCGCCCGCGACATTCAGCGGGATCGCCTTGCGAGCGCCACGGGCGCGGGCGGCCTCAACGGCGGCGGGAATCCGTTCGAGCTCGCCTGAGATCACGATCTGGCCGGGACAGTTCAGATTGGCGAGGGTCACTCCGGCGGCCTCGCAGACCTCGCGCGTTGCCGCTGCGTCGAGTCCGATCACCGCGGCCATGCCTCCGCGGGTCGCCTGGCAGGCGTCGTGCATGAACTGGCCGCGGGCACGGACGACGCGCAGGCCGTCCTCGAATGACAGGGCCCCGGCTGCGGCGAGGGCGGTGAATTCGCCGAGGGAGAGCCCGGCGGTGGCCTCCGCGCGCAGGGTGGGTGCCTGCTCCTGCAGCAGCCGCCAGGCGATCCAGCTCACCAGATAGATGCCCGGTTGCGCATTGGCCGTGAGGGTCAGGTCCGCTTCCGGGCCGTTGAAGCACACCGAGACCAGGTCAGGGCCAAGGAGTTCCCCGGCTTGGGCGAACAAGGTCCGCGCCGTGGGAAAGGCATCGTGGAGGTCACGTCCCATGCCCACCTTCTGGGCGCCCTGGCCGGCAAACAGCAGTGCGGTCTTCATTGCCAAGCGGCCATCGTAGCCGGCCTCGACGCGACTGGCAGCCGGAAATCGGTGGGGGATTCACCTTTCGCGACGGGCCGATCGGGACTCCGATGATTCGTGGAGCACCCCCGTCCGGTGGGGCCTGCGGACTGTCTTTGGATTGCGATCGAATAATGAACGCTTGCCCTGGAGGGCACGCTTGTGATTTTTTTCACGAGTGCGACGCTGGATGTGCGATTCGGAGGGCTCCCTCGGTGGGATTTCCGCCGAATCCCTCTGAAACGCGGCCTTTCCGGACTTCGAGTTCCCTGAGGGTTCAGGGTTTTGGGGCCGGGCGGGGCGGGTTCCCCCGGAGAGCCGGGGAACCTTTCGAATGCGGGTGCTGAAGTAGAGAAGACGCCGGACCCCGGTCCGGCAACGACGCTGACCGATGGGCTTTTCATTTCCAAGGTGGGCCAACCAGTTGGGCCCCAAGCTGCTGATTGCCGGCGGCCTGGTGGCCACCCTCGCGCTGGGCGGGGTGACCTACTATTTCACCCCGAAGTACACGCGCGTGGGCTACGAGCCCATCCAGCCCGTGCCCTTTTCCCACAAGGTGCATGTCGGCCAGCTCGGCATGGACTGCCGGTACTGCCACAACGGCGTGGACCAGTCCTGGTTTTCCAACATTCCGGCCGCCAGCACCTGCATGAACTGCCACAGCCTGATCCTGAGGGAGGATCCCCGGTTGCAGTTGGTCCGCGACTCCTACCAGTCTGGCCAGCCGATCCCCTGGGTCCAGGTCCACAAGGTCCCGGACTACGTTTATTTCAACCATTCGGTCCACGTGAACCGCGGCATCAGTTGCGTTCACTGTCACGGGCAGGTCAACGAAATGGAGGAGGTCTATCACGCCAAGGCGCTTTCGATGGGTTTTTGCCTCGACTGCCATCGGAAGCCTGAGGACTACATCCGTCCCGTGGACCTGGTCACCCAGCTGGACTGGAAGGGCCAGGTGAACGGCAAGCAGCTCGTTCACGACTGGAAGGTCCAACCCGGAGAAAGTTGTTCCGTCTGCCACCGCTGATGAAGACGATCCCCCCCACCTGCCCGGAACCGGAAACGGGCCGGCGATATTGGCGCTCGCTGGAACAGCTGGAAGACCAGCCCCAGGTCCGTGAATGGATCGAGCGCGAGTTCCCGGAGGGTGCCAGCGTGGCCCCGGACGGTGAGACCCGCCGGGAATGGATGAAGCTGATGTCGGCCAGCTTTCTGCTGGCGGGACTCGGCGGCATGGCGACCGGATGCCGGCGTCCCGAGGAGGAATTCCTGCCCTTCGGACGCCAGCCCGAGAACTACCTGCATGGCGGGTGGAAGTATTTTGCGACCGCCGCACCCAGCCGCGGTGCCGCCACACCCGTGCTGGCGAAGTGGACCGATGGACGCCCCACCAAACTCGAGCCGAACGCCCTGGCTCCGGGAAGCGCGGGCACCGACGCGCAGACCCAGGCGGCGATCCTCAATCTGTACGATCCGGACCGCGCGATCCGTCACACGTTCGAGGGCAACGTCGTGGATGCCGCCCGCGTGGCGGACATGCTGACCGGGCTGTCCCAGAAATTCTCCGGCAACGGTGGCGACGGCCTGTGGATGCTTTCGGATCGCAGCAGTTCGCCGACGCGGGCCCGCCTGCAGGAGGCGCTTGCGGCCGGGTTCGCGAAATCGAACTGGGTGAATTATGAGCCGGTGGATTTCCAGGTGCACCGGACGGCGGCCTCGACGGCCTTTGGCGCGGAGGTCCAGCCCCGTTACCGGCTCGATCTGGCCAAGCGGATCCTTTCGCTCGATGCCGATCTTTTTGGTGCGGAACTGGATGCAACCGGGATGATGCGCGGCTTCTCCCGGGGGCGCCAGCCGGGCGACGGCATGAACCGGCTCTACGTGGTGGAGTCGTTGATGACGATCACCGGGGGCCAGGCGGATCACCGGCTCCGGGTGAAGCCCAGCGAGGTGGTCCAGGTGGCGGCGCAGGTTGCGGCTCAACTGGTCACCGGCGGCACGCTCGGTGCGGCGCTGCGTGAGATGGCCCAAGGGTCACCGGCCCCGGCTGGCTGGGCTGCGGAATGTGCCAAGGACCTGGCAGCCCACCGGGGTGAGGCCGTGGTGGTGGCGGGCCACGGGCAGCCGCTGGCGGTCCACCTGATTGCGGCGGCGCTCAACGAAGCCCTTGGCGCCTATGGGAAGACGGTGGACGTCCGGTTGGCCGAGACGCCCGCGGACACGACCACTCTCAAGGAACTGGTGAACGCGCTGAATGCGGGCCAGGTGGACACCCTCGTCATCCTGGGCGGCAATCCCGCATATAATGCGCCGGCCGATTTGAAGTTTGCCGAGGCGGCCAGGAAGGCGAAGACCGTGGTGCGCCTCGGGTATTACGAGGATGAGACTTCGGTGGTCGCCACGTGGAACCTGGCGGCGACCCACTTCCTTGAGGCGTGGGGAGATGCGCGCGGCACCGAGGGCACCGTGCTGCCCGTCCAGCCGCTCATCCAGCCGCTGTTTGGTGGCTTGTCGGACCTGGAGGTTCTGGCCCGCCTCCTGGGGCATCCGGTCACCTCCCCCTACGAACTGGTGCGGGAAACATTCAAGGGACTGGCCTCGGACGACGAGAATGCCTGGAACCAGTTTCTGCACGACGGATTCCTGGCGGACAGCGCCGGCAAGCCGGCCCGCCTTGCGTTGGACGCGACCCGGGTTCTGGCGGCCCTTGGAGAGTTGGTCCCGGCATCCGGCGAGGGATTGGAACTGGTGCTGTTCCGCGACGCGCGGGTGGATGACGGGCGCAACACCAACAACGGGTGGCTCCAGGAGCTTCCGGACCCGGTGACCAAGGTCACTTGGGAGAATGTGGTGCTGATTTCCCCCAAGACCGCACGGGAACTGGGGATCGAGTCCAGCGCGAGGGCCAAGGACGGGCAGTACCGGCAGTTTGTGGTCCGGGTGACCGTGGGCGACACGAGCATTGAGGGTCCGGCGTGGATCCAGCCCGGCCTGGCCGAAGGGGTCATTGGCTGCGCCTTGGGCTACGGGCGCACCCGCGTTGGCCGCGTCGGCAAGGGCAGTGGATTCAATGCCTACCCGCTGTATCGTGAGGGCTCACGCCATCTGGTCCGCGGCGCGCGGATCGAGAGGGTGATGCGCCGCCACATGGTGGCCGTCACCCAGGAGCATGGCCTCATGGAGGGGCGTCCGGTGGTGCGCGAGGCGAACCTGGAGGCGTTTCGCAAGCTGCCGGAGTTCGCCCAGGGCATGGACCTCGATGCGCACCTCGATCACGTGCCGCGCTATCCCGACGGGTCCATCAAGAACATCTATACCAGCCCGTACAAGGCCCAGCCCTGGACCAAATCGGATCTCAACCAGTGGGCGATGACCGTGGACCTCGGTTCCTGCACCGGCTGCTCGGCCTGTGTGATCGCCTGCCAGGCGGAGAACAACATCCCCATCGTCGGCAAGGACCAGGTGGCGCGCGGACGCGAGATGCAGTGGATGCGGATTGACCGGTACTACAGCTACGACCCGGATGTCCCCACGCGAAAGGAGACCCCGGCCGAGGATCCGCAGATGGTCGTCCAGCCGATGCTCTGCCAGCACTGCGAGAACGCACCCTGTGAGAGCGTGTGTCCCGTGAACGCGACGGTCCACAACAGCGAGGGCCTCAACGTGATGGCCTACAACCGCTGCATCGGCACGCGCTACTGCAGCAACAACTGCCCGTACAAGGTCCGGCGGTTCAACTTCTTCGATTTCAACAAGCGGGAGATCAGCTACGCGCAGGAGACGGGCACCCTGTTCTTCAACGTCGAATCCCCGCTGTACCACGGACCGTTTGGTCCCAACCTCTACAAGGATACCGGCTGGGAGGTCGTCAAGCTCGTCAAGAACCCGGACGTCAGCGTGCGCATGCGGGGCGTCATGGAGAAGTGCACGTTCTGCGTGCAGCGGATCGAGCAGGCCAAGATCGCGGTGAAGAACCAGGCGAAGGACAGCGGCAACGTGCGGGTGCCCGGGGACATGGTGCGCACGGCCTGCCAGGAGGCCTGTCCGGCGGATGCCATCGTCTTCGGGAACACGCTGGATCCCGAGGCCCGGGTGAACGGGACGATCAAGGATCCGCGCAACTACACCGTCCTGGGCTTTCTCGACAACCGGCCGCGCGTCACCTACCTGGCGCGGCTTCGAAACCCGAATCCGGCGATGCCAGACACCTACACGGAGCCCGACTCGCTACGCGACTACGAGCGGATCCGCGGTCAGAATCCCTTTGAACCCCACGGCCACGCCGGTCACGGGCAGGGAGCCGCCGCGGCCACGAATGGAGGGCAGGCCTGATGTCGAGCGCCGCCATCACCGCCGACGGAGCCGCCCCCGCCCAACGGGGCAAGGCGGGTCCGCAAGCCGCACCGCCCAAGCTGGTGGTCGCCGATCCCCCGCGCGAGCTGGAGCGCGAGCCGCTGGTGCTCAACGGACGCTCCCCGGCCTGGATCACCGATGCCATTGCCGGCATCTGCGAGCGGCCGATGCCCAAGTGGTGGTGGCCGGCCTTCATTCTGAGCTTCGGCGGCATGTCCACCATGTTCGCCATGGTCGCCTACCTCATCGCGACCGGCGTCGGCGTGTGGGGGCTCAACCAGCCGGCCGACTGGGCCTGGGACATCACGAACTTCGTCTTCTGGATCGGCATCGGCCACGCCGGGACCTTGATCTCGGCGGTGTTGTTCCTCCTGCGTCAGAAGTGGCGGACCTCGATCAACCGCGCCGCGGAGGCGATGACCCTCTTTGCCGTGGCGTGCGCCGGCATCTTTCCGGTGGTGCATACGGGACGCGTCTGGTTCGCGCTCATGCCCGGCTACCTCATTCCGTTCCCCAATGCCAATTACATCTGGCCGCAGTTCCGTTCCCCGCTGCTGTGGGACGTCTTTGCCGTCTCGACCTATGGCACCGTGTCCCTGCTGTTCTGGTATGTGGGCCTCATCCCCGACCTGGCGACCCTGCGCGACCGGGCCAAGACGGCGATCCGCGGGGCGCTTTACGGGCTGTTCGCCCTGGGCTGGACCAATTCGAACCGCGGTTGGAGCAATTATGAGAAGGCCTACCTCATCCTTGCCGGCCTGAGCACGCCGCTGGTGCTGTCCGTGCACTCGATCGTGTCCTTCGACTTCGCGGTCTCGCAGGTGCCCGGCTGGCATACGACCATCTTTCCGCCGTACTTTGTTGCCGGCGCCATTTTCTCGGGATTCGGCATGGTGCTCACCCTGATGATCCCCCTGCGGTCCCTGTTCCATCTCGAGGACATCATCACCACGCGGCATGTCGAGCTGATGTGCAAGGTGATCCTCGCAACCGGTTCCATGGTCGGGTACGCGTACGGCATGGAGTTCTTCATCGCCTGGTACGGCGGGAACCCCTACGAGCTGTATGCGTTCAAGAACCGGGCGTTCGGACCGTACTGGTGGGCCTACTGGAGCATGATCACCTGCAACGTGATCAGCCCGCATCTCTTCTGGTTCAAGAAGCTCCGGACCACCATGTGGTTCGTCTGGTGCGTCTCGATCGTGGTCAACATTGGCATGTGGTTCGAGCGCTTCGTGATCATCGTCACGTCGTTGCACCGCGATTACCTGCCGTCGAGCTGGGGGTACTTCACGCCCACCTGGGTGGATGTCCTGACCTTTGCGGGCAGTTTCGGACTGTTCCTGACCCTCTTCCTGTTGTTCATCCGGTTTCTGCCCGCCATCGCGATCAGCGAGGTGAAGGCGGTGACCCCGTACGCGGATCCCCACCATCCGCTGGGCGGCGCCAAGGAGCACCACTGAATGTCCCCTGGAACCCTGCATCCCCCTCACGCGATGAGCGCCCCCGTTCCCCGTCCCATCGGCCTGCTGGCGCAGTTCGAGACGGCTGCCGACATCCTGCATGCCGCGGTGGCTGTGCGCGACGCCGGCTACCGGAAGTGGGATGTCTTCACCCCGTTCCCGATCCACGGCATGGATGACGCCATGGGGCTGCGGAAGTCGAAGGTGGGCTATTTCACCTTCTGCGGCGGCATCACCGGGTTCTTCTTCGGCATGTGGATGATCTGGTTCATGAACAAGGCGGACTATCCCCTGGTGGTCGGCGGCAAGCCGCTGTTCACCCCCCTGTTCGCCTTTCCGGTGAGCTATGAGCTGACGATCCTGCTCAGTGCGTTTGGCACCCTGGGCGGCATGCTGCTGTTGAACGGGCTGCCCCGGCTGTACAACCCGTTGTTGCGCGTGGAGCGCTTCAAGAAGGCGTCGGACGACAAGTATTTTGTGTTCATCGAATCGGCGGACCCCCGGTATTCCCCGGAACAAACCCGCGAGCTGCTGGAGCACGCGGGAGCCTCGGCGGTGGAGGTCGTGGAGGAGGAGTGACCCATGTTTGAAAAGATCTTCCTGTACGTTCTGTCGCTGTTTGGGCCGCGCTTCAAGCTGGTGCTCGGGGTGGTCGCCCTCGCGGTCGTCGCGGTGGTCGCCATCGCCGGGCTCCGCGGCGGGAAGTCCCGACGCCCGCCCATCGAGGTGTTTCCGGACATGGACCGGCAGTTCAAGCTGCGTCCGCAAACCAAGGCCGGCTTCTACGCCTGGGCCAACAACATGAGCTCCCGGCCCCAGGTCGCCGGCACCGTCGCCCAGCGGCACGGCTTCCGCGACAACACCACGTGGGCGCTGGATCCGCTGAACACGGGTCGCGACGCCGACGGGTTTGTGGAGGTCAATCCGCTGCCGGTCACGCTCGAGTTCCTGAAGCGGGGGGAACAGCGGTACACGATCTACTGCCAGCCCTGCCATGGCGCCCAGGCGGACGGCAACGGCATCACCAGGAAATTGGGCATGACCACCGTCGCGAGTCTTCAGGATGCGCGGATCATCCGCATGAACGACGGCGAGATCTATCACACGATCACCGCGGGGAAGAACACCATGATGGGTTACGCCGCGCAGGTGGCCGCCGAGGATCGCTGGGCGATCGTCGCCTATCTGCGCGCCCTCCAGCTCAGCCGTCTGGGCCTGGAATCCGATGTGCCACCGCCGGTCCTGCAATCCCTGAAGCCCTGACGCCGCCATGAACGTCTTTCGAATCCTCCGCCGCCCGCTCGCGCTGTTCGCGCTGGCCGGGGCGTTGCTGCTGGCAACCGCCCGCCCCATGGAGGCCGCCACGATGGCGGCCGCCTCCCCGGCGGCTGCGGCCGCGGCGCACGGTCACGGGGCCGCGGACCACGCACGACCCGCCCCCACGATCCTCGAGCAGTTTGCCTACAGCTATCTGACGGCCTTCATGTTCTGCCTGAGCCTGGCGATGGCCGGACTGGTCTTCGTGATGATCCACCACCTGTTCGATGCCGGGTGGAGCGTCTCCGTGCTGCGCCTCGCCGAGCATCTGGCCTGCCTCACCAGGCCCCTCGCCCTCGCGCTGATTCCGCTGCTGCTGCTCCAGGGGGAGATCTGGCGCTGGCTGCACGTGGACCCGGCCACGGACCACTCCTTGCATGTGAAGGAAATCCTGTTCAACCGGGTGACCTTCAACGTGGTGGTGATCCTGCTCTTCGCGCTCTGGACCTGGATGGCCACCACCTTCCGCCGCTATTCGCTGGCCCAGGACAAGGACGGCGCGGTGGTTTGGACCCGCAAGGCGCGCTTTCTGGCGGGCTGGGGGATCTTCGCCTACGCCCTGTCCCTCACCCTCGGGGTCATCCTCCTGATGATGTCGCTGCAATGGCAGTTCTTCTCGACGATCTACGGGGTCTACTACTTTGCCGGCAGCCTCTGGGTCACCCTGGCCACCCTTTACGGCCTGGCGCGCTGGCTGGGAACCCGCGAGCTGAAGCCGGTGATCTTCCCGCGCCAGATTCATGACCTGGCCGTCTGGTTCTTCGCGTTCACCGTCTTTTACGCCTACATCGCCTTCTCGCAGTATTTCCTGATCTGGAACGCCGCGATCCCCGAGGAGACCTTCTGGTACGTGGACCGCGAGCAGGGGAGCTGGTGGCAGGTGGGCCTGCTGATCCTATTTGGACACTTCTTCATCCCCTTCCTGATCCTCCTGCGCATTGACACCAAGATGAGCGTGACGGTCATGGCGCCGATGATCGTGTGGGCCTGGCTGATGCATTACGTGGACATGACCTTCAACATCATGCCGGTGCTGTATCCCAAGGGGCTCCACGTGACGCTTTTTGACCCGCTCTGCTGGTTCGGGCTCGTGGCGTTGCTGGCCTGGGTCTTCTGGAGGGACTTCCAGAGGTATCCGAAGTGGCCCCAGAAGCATCCGCGCCTCAAGGAGGCCGTCACCCACCACGAGGTGGCCGGCGCGGGCTACGCAGTGGATGAGTTGTGACCCGAACCGAGACGATGATGAACACCCCGGATCCCCTGACCGAACGTCCGCTCGCCGTGGCGACCACCGTGGTGGGCGCCCTGGGCGCCTTCCTGATCATCGCGGCGCTGGTGATCTACATGCAGCGCGAGTTCCGTCCGGCTCCCGTCGGGGCCGCGCGCGCCGAGGAGCGGCTCCAGCTCTCCGCCGCCCTGCAGGCGGAGAACGCCGATGCGCTCGGCAACTACGGCGTGATCAAGGCCGACAACGGCATCTACCGGCTGCCGATCCGGGAGGCGGTGTCGCTCTGGGCGTCCCTGAACCGGGAGGGCAACGCCGCCGGACGCGAGCAGTTGATCCAGCGGTTGGACGAGTCGCTGAAGCAGGTTTCGTACGAGTAGGCACCGTTCCATGGGCATCATTTCCTTCATCCTGATCGGCAGTTCGCTGATGTTTCCGGCGGTGGCGCTCTGGGCGTTGTGGTGGGCCGGACGCAACGGCGAGCTGTCCCACCTCGACCGTGCGGCCCTGCTGCCCTTTGACGAGCAGGAGCCGGTCGGCCGGATGACCGATGTGGTGCTCAACCGCCCGCGCTCCGGGTCGGCGGCCCCCGGAGACCCCGTCGCGCCATGAACCCATCCGCCTCCCCCAGCGTGCTGGCGGCGCTGTCGCCGCGGGATGCCGACACCCCGGGACAGCGCCGGGCCGAGCTCGCCGAGATTGATGCCTCCACCAGCGGCACGGTGCTGCTGTTCTTCCTCGCCGGCATGGCCTGGCTGATGATCGGCACCGTCCTCGCCCTCATCGCCAGCTACAAGCTGCACGCGCCGGACTTTCTTGCCGGAACGGCGTGGTTGACCTTCGGACGCATCCGCACCGCGCACCTGAACGCGGTGATTTACGGGTTCTCGGCCGAGGTGGCCGTGGGGGTGGTGCTGTGGCTGATGTGTCGTCTGTGCCGGGTGCCGCTGATGGCCCAGAGCGTCATCAATGCCGCGGCGGTCTTCTGGAACGTGGGTCTGCTGGTGGGCATTGTGGGGATCCTGCGGGGCGACACCACCGGTGTGGAGTACCTCGAACTGCCCGGATACGCCACGCCGATCCTTTTCGTCGCCTTCGCGCTGATCGCGGTGTGGACCATCGTGATCTTCCGATTCCGGCGGGAGCGGCATTTGTACGTCTCCCAGTGGTACATCCTCGCGGCGGTGCTGTGGTTTCCCTGGCTGTACTCGACCGCGCAGCTCCTCCTCGTCCTGGAACCGGCCCGCGGCACGGTGCAGGCGGCGGTGAACTGGTGGTTCGCCCACAACGTGCTCGGACTGTGGTTCACCCCGGTCGGGCTGGCGTCCATCTACTATTTCCTGCCGAAGGTGATCGGGCGCCCGATTCACAGCTACTACCTGAGCGTGCTCGGATTCTGGACGCTGGCGCTCTTCTACAACTGGAACGGGTTCCACCATCTGGTCGGTGGTCCGTTCCCGGCGTGGATGATCACCGTCTCCATTGTGGCCAGCGTGATGATGGTGATCCCGGTCGTCGCGACGGCCATCAACCACCATTTCACGATGGTCGGGCACTTCGGGAAGCTGAAGTACAGTCCGACGCTCCGGTTCATCGTGTTTGGCGCGGTGAGCTACACAATCTCCAGCCTCCAGGGCGTGCTCAGCTCGGTGCGCTGGTTCAGCGAGGTGGCCCACTTCACCCATCACACGGTCGCGCATGCCCACTGGGGCATGTATGCCTTCTTCACCATGACGATGTTCGGGGCGATGTATTACATCCTGCCGCGCGTCACCCGCCGGGAATGGCCGAGCGAGCGGCTGATCTCCGTGCATTTCTGGTGCACCGCCCTCGGCATTCTGCTGTACGTCGCCCCGCTCAGTTACGGGGGCTGGCTTCAGGGCAAGGCCATGCTGAACGCCTCCTTGCCGTTCCTTGAGGTCGTCCAGATCACGATCCCGTGGCTGAAGCTGCGCACGTGGAGCGGGATTCTGCTCGCCGTCGGCCACGTGGCCTTCTGCGTCAATCTCGGCTGGATCCTGGCGCGGCGGTTCGGACCCTACCGCGAGCCCGAGCCCATGATCCTTGCCGGCGTGACCCCGGCGGCGCCGGTTGGAAAATGACGCCATGAACTTCGGTCCCCTCCTGTTCCTCGGCATCCTGCTCACCCTTGCGTCGAGCTGGTTCGGGCTGGTGCTCGTCCCCAACCAGCAGCTGGGCGCCCTGCAGCCCGAGGTGAACCCCGACACCGGAGTGGCCTTCCCGCAGCCCATTCCGGGCGAGGCGGCCCAGGGGCGCGAGCTGTACCGTTCCCTGGGCTGCAATTACTGTCACACCCAGCAGGTGCGTCCCGACGGCTTCGGCGCGGATGTCCAGCGTGGCTGGGGCAAGCGGCGTTCCGTGTCGCGGGACTACATCTACCAGAAGCCGGTCATGCTGGGGTCTTCGCGCACCGGGCCCGACCTGACCAACATCGGTGAGCGCCAGCCCAGCTACGACTGGCATTATACCCACCTGTACAATCCTCAGACCACCTCGAAGGGCAGCATCATGCCGCCGCATGCCTTCCTGTTCGAGACGCGTCGCATCGGATTTGAGGGTCCCTCGACGAATGCATTGAAGCTCTTCGGCGCGTTTGCCCCCGAGCCGGGCTGGGAGGTGGTCCCAAAGCCCGAGGCGACGCAGCTTGTGGAATATCTGAGGAGTCTCAAATCCTCGGTGGACCTTCCCGAGGCACCCCTTCCGAAGGTCGAATGACCGCCGCACTGCCCGGCCGCCATGCCTGACGTCCCTCCAGCCGCCTCACCGTCCGATCCCGCGACACGCCCAGACCAGGGCGAACAGCACGACGTCACCCGGATCCATGCCGCACTGCTGCGCGAGCAGCCGGAGCCCCGGGACGGCTTCGAGCCGGTGAATCTCTGGCTGGTCGCCCTGACCGGTGCGCTGCTGTTCTGGGGGGGCTATTACCTCGCCAATTTCAGCGGCCGCTTTGAAGCGGACGAGTATTCCGAGTTTCCGCGCGGCCAGGTGGCGGTCGCCGCCGCCGCGGAGACTCCCGAGCAGCAGCTCGCCCGCGTGGGCGCCCAAGTGTACAACTACTGCGCTCCGTGCCACCAGTCCGCCGGCCAGGGGGTCGCCGGGCAGTTTCCGCCCCTGGCGGGTTCCGACTGGGTGAACGTGGACGGCAATGCCCGGCTGATCCGCATCGTGTTGCACGGGCTCTCCGGCCCCATTTCGGTCAATGGCAACACGTACAACAACGCGATGAACCAGTTCGGAGACGTGTTGAGCGACGGCGAGATCGCGGCGGTGCTCACCTTTGTCCGCAACTCCTGGGGCAACCAGGGTGGTGTCGTCACCGTGGACGAAGTGCGCGCGGTGCGCGCGGAGACCAGCGCCCGCGACATCGCCTGGTCGGCGGAGGAGCTGTTGGCGATCCCGGCCACCGGGGCCGGCGGCGCGGCTCCGGTGCCGGTGGGTATTCCCGACCTGCCGCAACTCCTGGAATGGCTCAAGGCCCTTCCTCAGGAGGAACTCCAGACGTTGCTGCAGCAGCTGCCGGCGGATTGAAGTTCACCGTCGGCCCGCGCCTGGCTTCCCAAGGCGGGTCGCGAGGATCCCGCCTTGGGAGGCTGCGGCGGGTGAAGCCCCGGGGGGCGATACAGGGGCACGGTCAGATTCGGACTTCATCCGCAGGCTGGATGAGCCGGGCGGCTGCCCATCGTGGACGCGGCAGTTCGATGGAATCGAAGGACACAAGGGCCGCGAAACGGGAGACCTCGGGGAGCCGCCCGCCCGCCCTGGTGTCGTCTTCTCGTTTCGGGTGGGAACTGGACACCTGTGCGGGGCCTCTTTAGCGTCGAAGCGTCGGGCCGGGATGCAGCTGCGTGATCACCAGAATTCAACATGGCGAAATGGGTGATACGTTTCTCATGGCTGGTCCTGCCCTGCGGATTTAGTGCCTGTACGTCCCTGCAGGATTCCGCGGCGACCAACCCCTACCAGTACGCGCCGTCGCGCCCCGGGAAGCCGTGGCCAGTCACCGGCATGCCCCTCGCCCCGGGGCAGGGAAGGGACCCGGGAACCACGGGCGCGGTGCACCCGACCCACCGGCTGACGGGAAACCTGCCGGCCGACGGCGGGATCGCCGCGGCCGTTGCCCGGACCAACGATCTGGCCGACCTGATTGATCTCGCCCAGCGCAACAATCCCGCGACTCGTGTGGCCTGGGAACAGGCCCGGACCGCCGCGGCGCGTTTGGGGATTGCCGACAGCGCCTATGCGCCGGTCCTGGCGCTGCTGGCCACCGGAGGATACACCCACGAGGACTACCCGGCTCCGGGGGGAATCCTGGAGGCGGAGGGTCCCAGCATAAATCCCAGCGTGTCCCTCCAGTGGTCCCTCATTGATTTCGGCCGGCGCCGCGCCGCTTTTGAAGGGGCCGCGCAGCAGTTGCTGCAGGCCAACCTCCAATTCAATCGCGCCCACCAGCGTCTTGCCTTCGATGTGCAGCGGACCTTTTACGCGTTCGACACCAGCCGCGCCGAACAGGCCGCCGCTGAAGCGAGTCTGGAGACCGCGCGGAGCGTGGAGCGGGCCGCCGAGGTGCGTCTGGAACGCGGACTTGGGACGGAGACCGACCTGCTCCAGGCCCGCCAGGAATTGGCGCGGGCGAATTTCGATCTGCAGACCGCACGTCGGAGGGTGTCCGACTCGTGGGCGCTCCTGGCCGAGGCGGTCGGGATCTCCCCGTCCTTGGTGTTGCCGATGGGCGACCTGTCATCGCAGGCATTGCCGACCCATTTGGTGGCGTCCGTCGAATCCGCCATGGATCGGGCGATGCGGCAGCGTCCGGATTTGGCCGCGCAAGTTGCGGAGGTCCGGGCCCGGGAGGCGGAGGTGCGCCGTTCCGAGGCCGAATTCCGCCCCCGTATTGGGCTGAGCGGGACGGCCGGAGGGAATCTGGGGCGATGGTACGTGACGGCTCCGGGCAATCCGTCGTCCTCCTATTCCTACACTGAGGCCGAGTACGCTGCGTATCTGACGTTCTCGTGGAATGTCTTTGACGGGTTCGAGCGGAACAACCGGGTGCGGGAGGCGAAGAGCCGGCGTGACGAAGCCGAGTCCCGGCTCGTCGCGCTGGAACTTCAGGCGCAGCGCGAGGTGTGGCAGGCGTACGCCAACGCCAGGGCATCCTTCGTCCAATATGATTTTGCCCGGGCTTTGTTGACGGCATCGGAGAACGGCTACGAGTCCGCCCTGCGGGCGTACGACAACGGCCTGGGTACCGTCGTCCAGTTGCTGACGGCCGAACGCGATCTGGCCCAGGCACGAATGATCCTGGTGCGGGGGCGGGCGGATGTTCTGACCTCGTCCGCCGCCCTCGCCTTCGCGATCGGGGAACCACGACAGGAGACGGGGAGCCGTGACGAGGTCTCCCGGCGTACGGGGCGGTAGGAGGTCCGGTCCATGATTTTGAAGGCGATTCAATCCGGTGGATGGGGATTTCTGGCGGGGCTGTTGCTTCTGGCCACCGGGTGTGATCCAAGCATCAACGTTTTCGGTTCGCTTTTTCCGGCCTGGATCTGGTGCCTGGCGCTGGGGACCGGGCTCACGATGGCCTCGCGTTTTGCCTTTGCGGCGTTGCGTTTGGAGCGCCATCTGGGCCCCCTGATGCTCATCTACCCCGGCTTGACACTGCTCCTGTCGTGTCTCGCCTGGCTCGTGCTGTTCGGGAGGTGACGCCCCATGGAGAATCCCCAGGACCCCCGCTGGCTGCGGGCCACAGGCCGGGTGCTCGGCATGGCGATTCTTGTGTCCAGCGTCCTCGTGACGTTTTACGTGGCCCGCCGGCTCTATCATCACCCGCGCACCGATGACGCCGTCGTTCGGGCGAATGTGGTGGGAGTGGCGCCCCATGTGAGCGGCCCGATCACCCGGCTCGCCATCCAGGACAATCAGGAGGTGTTGGAGGGCGACCTTCTGTTTGTCGTGGATCCCCGCCCGTTCGAAGTGGAGCTCGAGCGGGCGGAAGCCCGCCTCTTGCTGGCGCGCAGCGAGGTCGCCGCCGTCTCGAATGCGGTGGCTGCGGCCACGACCATGGTGGGACAGCTTGAGCTGGAGAAGGCCTTCGCGGCCGATCACGTCCGACGCCTGGCGGCGCTTGTGGAGGAACGGTTTGTGACCACGGACGCCTACGAAGACGCCAGGACGAAGGCCAGGGTCGCGGAGGCGGCCCTGGCGAGGGGACTCCAGGAACTGGCGCGCCAGGAGAGCCTCCTGGCCCAGTTTGGTGAGGTGAATGCCCACCTGATGATGGCGGAGGCGGCCGTCAATGGCGCCAAACTCAATCTGGACTACTGCCGGGTGCGGGCACCGTTTCGCGGACGGGTCACCAACCTGAACATTTCCGAGGGGGAATATGCGCAGGCCGGGCAGCAGGTGTTCGCCCTGGTGGACATCCGGACGTGGTATGTCATCGCCAATTTTCAGGAGACGTACCTCAAGCACCTGAAGACCGGAATGCCCGCGGAGGTGTTTCTGTTGGGCTATCCCGGCCGCCGCTTTGCGGGAACGGTGGAGGGCATTGGCTGGGCGGTGCGCTCGTCCGATGATTCCGAGGCTGGCGTCGTTCCCAGCGTGAACCCATCGCTGAACTGGGTTCGGTTGGCGCAGCGGATTCCCGTGAGAATCCGTCTGGAGCCTCCGGATGTGGACCATCCATATCGCATGGGGATGACCGCGGTGGTCACCCTGCAGGGACGGGAAGGATCCGCTGCGGAGCCGGAAGTGTCGCCCCACCCATGAGTGGGCCCGGGAACAGCCCGGCCGCGGGCTGGGAGCATCGGATCCTGGAGTTTTTTCGCGCGGAGCTGGCACCGACTCCGGGGCGGGCCGTGGCGGCAGCCCGGATTGTGATCGCCACGGTGGCGACCACCGTGCTGGTCATGGCATTGCAGGCGCCGCACGCGTCGTATGCCATCATCACGGTCCTCATCGTCAGCCAGGCCAATGCCGGCGCCTCACTGGCCAGGGCCGTACTGCGCATCGAGGGGACGCTCCTGGGAGCCGCGACCGGAATTGTCGCCCACGTGGCGTTCGTGGACCAGCCGTGGATGCGCGTCGCACTGCTGGGTCCGCTGGCCGCGTGCTTCATGTTCCTCTCCCGGACGACGACGGCCCCCTACTTTGGATTCCTGGCTGGCGTCACTGCCATCATGGTCCTGACGGCGACCGGCAGCAGTGCCGATCAGGGACTTCAGGTGGGCCTGTGGCGGATTGCCCTCGTCCTGCTCGGGGCGGTCATCGGCATGGCGTCGCAGTTGTTCCTTTGGCCGGGTGATCCGGAGGCGATGCTCCTCGAGTCCTTGATCCGGCGGTTGAAGGCGGTCGAAGAGATCGTGCGTGCCCGCAGCCACGGATCCGTCGCTGATACCTCCGGGTCCGGCGCGCTCCTTCTGACCGGGCTTTCCAATCAACTGGACCTGCTGGACCACGCGGAGTCCCGCCATCCATCGCTGCGTCAGCGTCACGTGGAACAGGCCGCCCTCATTGGCGCGGTGGAGCATTTGCTCACGGCGGCCCTGTCCTTTGCCCACCGGTCGGACGACCCGCCGCCGGCAGTTCGCCAGCGTCTGGCCATCGTCGCCGACCAGTGCGCCCGGGTTCGAGACGCGCTGGAACGGGGGCAACCCGCCGGAGCTCTGGAACGTCCTGCCGGCCAGCCCGCTGAAGATCCGGTCGCCCACGGTGGTGGCGCGTCCCTGCTGCCCTGGCTTTTGGACCTTGAGCAGAGCGTCATGTCGCTCACCCAGGCAGCCGGATTTCTGGATCCCGACCGAAAACGCCCGGGGCCGATCCCGCAGCGGTTGTCCCTGGATTCCCCGGAACGCGGGGCGTTCTTCACCCCGGCCTTCTCGCCCGCCAATACCGATGCGATCCTGTTCTCCCTCCGCGTCGGCCTCGCGGCGACTCTGGCCTACATCGCGTACCAGGGCCTGCAATGGCCGGGGCTGTCCACTGCCGTCTGGACGACCATCATCGTGGCGCAGGCGACCCTGGGCGCGAGCCTGCAAAAGGCGGCTCTGCGACTGGCCGGCGCGGTGATCGGAGGCGGCATCGGGCTCCTGACCATCGTGGTCCTGATGCCGGTGATGACCGGCCTCGCGTCCCTGGTGGTGGTGACCGCCGCGGTGATGGCCCTCGCTGGATGGATCATTGCCGGCGGCCAGCGCACCTCCTACGCCGGGATTCAGATCGGACTCGCCTTTGCCCTGTCCGTCCTGAACGGCCTTGGTCCGACAACGGATCTGACGCAGGCACGCGACCGTGTCATGGGAGTCCTGCTCGGGATCCTGATATCATTGCTGACGTTTCAATGGACGGGGGGCTTCGCCTTCGCCGGGGCCGCCATGCGCCGTTCACTCGCCTCCGTCTTCGGTTCGATGTCCGAACTTGCGCGCGTGGGACTGAGCGCGGGACCGTCACCGATGGAGGCAAGACCGGTTCGGGGATGGCGCTGGCAGGTGTACCAGGATCTTTCGAGCACGCTGCGCCTCCACGATGAGTCAAAGTTCGAACAAGGCGCCGGACCGGCCGGTGCCGCGCCGGATCGCGCCGGTGTCGTCCGGCTTGTCGCGGACGCCCAGTCGGCGTTTCTGTCGCTGCTGGCGCTGGTGCACCATCGCCTGACTGTTGACCTGGCGGCGGTCCCGTCCGACGTCCATCAGGCGCTCCATCTCGTTGCCGGGGGTGTGGTGGACGGGTTCAAACTGCTGGGCCGGCGTGTGGCGGAGGGGACCGCGACGGTTGAGTTCAATCCCGGTCCATTGCTGGACGAAGCCCGCCAGCGGCTGGACGCGGCCGCTCCCGGAATGGAACCGGGGCTTCGGATGCAGCTGGATGGCCGGTTTGCGTTGTATGAGGAGCTGGTTTCCAGCATGGGCCGCGTTCGCGATTCCGTGAACCAGCTGGGTGTCCGGCCAACTCCTGCGTTGGAGGTCGCTACGGGACCGATGGCCGGTTTTCCCGAAGGACCCGCGCCGCACCGGCGTCCGTTCGGTGATTGACAGGCGCTGTTTGGCAGCGAACAAACACTGGTGAAAGGTGTCGCATGAACCCCAAGTTGCATCTGCACATTGACGAACGGTCCGGGGTGCCGGTGTACCGGCAGATGATGGACCAGATCAAATACTACGTGGCCGGCGCCACGTTGCGGCCGGGCGATCAGATCCCGTCCATCCGCGAGCTCGCCGCCGCCTTGGCGGTCAACCCCACCACCGTGGTGAAGGCCTACACCGAGCTGGAGCGGGAGGGCGTGATCGAGAAGCGTCACGGGAAGGGGGCCTTTATTGCGCCGGCCGCCCCGTTGCTGACCCAATCGGAGCAGGAAGGCGCGCTCCGCCGGTCTGCCAAACAACTGGCCGTGGAGGCGACGCAGTTGCAGGTGCCGACGCCCAAGGTGATCACGGTGGTGCGGGAGGAGATGAGTGCGTTGGGACCGGCACGTGGGGATGAGTCCGAGCCGGTGAAGTTCGCCGTGATGGCGGGCGGCCACTGACCGCGGTGCGCCCGATGGAGCCCGTGATCCATGCGCGGGGTCTGGCCAAGTCCTTTCGCAACGGGGCCATTGCGCTCAACGGATTCCATCTGCACGTCGGCACCGGGGAGGTGTTCGGGCTCATTGGCCGCAACGGCGCCGGCAAGACCACCGCGCTGCGCCTGTTGATGGGGCTGCTGCGTCCGGACCGCGGGGAGGCGCGGATTCTCGGGCGAAGCCTTTGGGAGGCGGGTCGGGACCACCGGCAGCGCATCGCCTACCTGTCGCAGAGCCAGCAGTTGCCGGACTGGATGTCGCTGGAGGACCTCAACCGGTTCACCAGCCGGCTCTACGACCGTTGGGATGCCAATCTGCTGCGCGACCTGACCCGTCGCTGGGACCTGCCGCGGACAACGGCGATTGCCCGGCTTTCCGGGGGCAATCAACGCCTCGCCGCGCTGGCCCTCGCTCTCGCTTCGCGCCCTGAGGTGATCCTGCTCGATGAGCCCGCCGCCGGGCTCGATCCGATTGCCCGGCGCGAGCTCAACCAGTGTCTGATTGAGGCGCTGCTCCATGGAGACGGCTGCACGATCCTGCTTTCCACCCACCTGCTGGGGGACCTGGAGCGTCTGGCCACACGGGTGGGGATCATGGACCACGGACGCGTCGTCGCCGACGGGGTGGTGGAAGACTGGCAGCGTACCATGCGACGGGTGCAGGTCGTATTTCCGGGCGATGCGCCGCCCCCCAATTTTGCGATTCCGGGTGCCCTGCGGTCCACGTCACTGGGACCGGTGGTGACGGCCCTGGCGCGGGTGACGGACGAGGGGCAGCTCGCCGGGGTGCGGGGCCTGCCGGGTGCCCGGGTGTACGTGTTTCCGCTCACCCTCGAGGAGCTGTTTGTGGACTGGTTCCGGGACCCGCAGGCTGCGGACGATCCGGTCACGGATTCCGGCGACGCCGGATAGGCTGCCCCTGCTTCGGGAGAGGTTCCTGGCCGTGGGACTGGCCGCCGGGTGACAGGAACTGCCGTTCAATCCGCCGATGCGCCCCGGTCAGTGGCAGTGTTTGCAGGGTGTTCCAGGTGACCCAACGGCCTAGATCTCCGAGCCCGGGCGATTCCCGGCGCAGCGGGCATCGAACCACCTCCAGCGTCAACCGGTGCTTCGTGATTGCGTGACGGACCGTCCCGACGGAGACCGCATCGGCAACCGGAATCCCGGCCCAGGCGGCCGCAGTCCGGACCGCGGCCGACGCGTCGTCGAGCGCCTCCTCCGGGAACTCCCAGAACCCGGCGTTGATGCCGCGCGCCGGGCGTTGCCGGACCAGCCACCGCCCCAACCGTTCGACCAACAGGACAACCCGGAGGCGGCGAACCGGGGAAACTTTGGGACGGGCTTGCGGATACCGCTGGACCCGACCGGCGATGTGCGCACGGCAGGAGGCGGCGAGGGGACATGCGGCGCAGTTGGGATTCCGGGGGGTGCAAATCAGGGCGCCCAGTTCCATGAGCGCCTGGTTGAATGCGGAACACGTTCGCGTGCCCTTCGGGAGGTCCGCGGCGTTTTTGGAGACCGTTGCGGCACAGGCAACGAGGGCGCCGGCGGTGGCCCAGAGGCGCTTGTTGAGCCGCGACGATTTTGGGTCGCCACCCAGCGCATGCAGGCGCGTCAGCACCCGGATCACGTTGCCGTCGAGAATCGGTGCGGGCTGGTTGAAGGCGATGCTGGCGATGGCACCCGCGGTGTAGCGTCCGATGCCCGGGAGTGCCAGCAGTCCGGCCACCGTTTCAGGGAAGGCACCCCCACGTTCCAGGAGCGTCCGTGCCGCCCTCTGAAGGTTGCGTGCCCTGGAGTAGTAGCCGAGTCCTTCCCAGAGTTTCAGCACTTGGTGTTCGGGTGCGGATGCCAGTGCGGCGACATCGGGCAGCTCACGCATCCAGCGCTCCCAGTAGGGAACCACGGTCCGAACCTGGGTCTGTTGCAGCATGATCTCCGACACCCAGACGGCGTACGGGTCCCGGGTCCGGCGCCACGGGAGGTCCCGCGCATGCGTCTGAAACCAGTGCAGGAGGTCGCGTACGACGTTCTCCGGGGCAGGGTGGGGCGGGGCGCGTTGCGGCACGGCGGACGCTCGGGTGTTCCACCCTGGTTTTCCAAGCCCGGAACTCGTTTCCGGCGCCGGCAAGTTTTTGGGCGTTGAGCTTCCGCCCACCGCATCCGATGGTGGGGCTGGTGACCAGTTACACGGCGACCCTGACCCCGGAGCAGGCGGCATCGCTGGAGGCCATCGTTCGGGACGGCACGTTCCGGTTGCGCGAGGTGCCGCACGCGAGATACAGCGGCGCGAAGAAGGACCTGAACGTCACCTGCTATCAGTCCGGAAAGCTCCTGGTGCAGGGCAGGGGCACCCGCGAGTTCGTGGAATTCGTTCTGGAGCCCCAGGTCCTCGGGGCCGCCCAACTGGGTTACGAAAGCGTCCTGAACCCCGAGCGGCTGCATCCGCGTCTGGGCGTGGATGAGTCCGGCAAGGGCGACTTCTTCGGCCCCCTGTGCATCGCCGGAGTTTACGTGAACGCGGCGATCCTGGCCGCGTGGAAGGACGCCGGCATCCGCGACTCCAAGCACATCACCAGCGATGCGCAGGTTGCCCGGCTCGCGGGGGTGATCCGGGACACGCCGGGTTGCGTCCACAGCGTGGTTGCCGTGGGCAACGAGGCCTACAATCGCATGCATGCCTCCACGGGTTCGGTGAACCGGGTTCTGGCCTGGGGCCATGCCCGGGTGATCGAGAACCTCATGGAGCAGCGTCACCGCATGATCCCGGCGCCTGTGCGGGCCATCAGCGACCAGTTCGCGCGCGACAAGTCCACCGTGGCCCGCGCGCTGCTGCCCCTTGGACGCACCCTGGAGCTCGTGCAGCGGCACCGGGCCGAGGAGGATCCGGCGGTGGCGGCGGCCTCCATTCTGGCGAGGGACGAATTCGTCCGGCGCCTCCGCACCCTGGAGAAGGAGTTTGGCATGCCACTGCCCAAGGGGGCCTCGGCGGCTGTGGACGCCGCGGGACGCGCGTTTGTGGAGCGGCACGGGGCCGGACGGTTGCCGAAGGTCGCGAAGATGCACTTCCGCACCGCCTGTCGCGTGCAGGGGCTTCCGGAACCACCCCGGACGGAATGGCGCCGAACCTGATGGGTTTGTGCGCAACGGCGGGGGCGCGCCTCAGTGCCTCAGGTTTGGTCCGATTGGGGCTTTCGTTCGCCGGGGGAATTGTCGTTTGCTGACGCCGTGATGTGGCGGGACTTCCTGTGGGTGGGTTTTGGGGGCGCGCTGGGATCCATGGCGCGGTTTGGCGCCGCGCTGCTGACGGTCCGGTATCTGGGGGAGCGATTGGGGGAGACCCTTCCGTGGGGCACTCTGGCGGTGAACATCGCCGGTTCCCTGGCGATTGGATTCCTGTCCGGACTCGCGACCCCCGACTACGGGTGGTTGGGCCAGCCGTCAGGACGCCACTTCCTGCTGATGGGCGTCTGTGGTGGGTTCACGACGTTCTCGTCCTTCAGCGTGCAAACCCTGCGTCTGATCCAGAATCGCGCCTGGGTGCTGGCCGGGATCAACGTCGTGGGATCCGTCGTGGTGTGCCTGGCCGCCGTTTGGGCCGGGCATCTGCTGGCCGTTGCCGTGGATGCGCGGCGGGGATGAACCGCGACGGGACGGGATTAGCGGCGGAAGGGCGGTCCGCCAATGCCGGGCATTCCCGGCATTCCCGGGAGCTTGCCGCCCATGCGGCCCATCATCTTCTGGAACTTGCCGAGCTTCTTCATCATGTCGCGCATCTCGTCAAAGCGGCGGAGCACGTTGTTGACCTCCGCCACCTGCACCCCGCTGCCGCGGGCGATCCGCTGACGCCGCCGGGCATTGAGGATCTGCGGGGTATGCCGTTCCTTGGGGGTCATCGCGCAGAGGATGCCCTCCATGCGCCGGAATTCCTTCTCGCCGCGGCTCAAGTCCGCACCCTTCAACATTTCGCCGCCGCCGGGCAACATGCCCACCAGGTTCTCCAGCGGCCCCATCTTGCGCATCTCGCGGAGCTGGGAGAGGAAGTCGTCCAGGGTGAACTGTCCCTTGCGCATCTTCTCCTCAAGGGCGAGGGCCTTTTCCTGGTCCAGGGTCTCGGCCGCGCGCTCGACCAGGGAGACGACGTCGCCCATGCCGAGGATCCGTTGGGCCATCCGCTCCGGATGGAAGGGCTCGAAATCCTCCGGCTTCTCGCCGACCCCCATGAACTTGATCGGACGGCCGACGACCGACTTGAACGACAGCGCCGCGCCGCCCCGGGCATCGCCATCCAGCTTGGTCAGCACCGCCCCGGTGACCGACAGGGCGCGATCGAAGTGCGTCGCCACGTTCACCGCCTCCTGTCCGGTGGCGGCGTCGAGAACGAGCAACGTCTCCTGGGGCCGCACCAGGTCGCGGAGCCGGACGAGTTCCTGGATCAGCGGCTCGTCAATTTGCAGCCGGCCGGCGGTGTCGAAGATCAGCGTATTGCGCTGGAAATGGGCGGCGTGGTCGAGCGCCTCGCGGGCGATCTGGAGGACGTCGGTCTCGCCGGGCTTGACGAACACCGGGATGTCGAGGGATTTGCCGAGGACGGCGAGCTGGTCCATCGCCGCGGGACGGTACACGTCGGCGGCGACGAGCAGGACGCTCCGGCCCTGCCGGGTGAGCCAGCGGGCGAGCTTGGCCGAGGTGGTGGTCTTGCCGGACCCGTGCAGGCCGCACATCAGCACGCAGGCCGGGTTGCCATTGAGCTGCAGGGCGGCGTTTTCGGAGCCGAGGAGCGTGACCAGTTCGTCGTGGATGATCTTGATCATCTGCTGGCCGGGCTGGACCGACTGGAGGACCCTCTCCCCGAGGGCCTTGACCTTGACCGCCTCGACGAAATCGCGGGCGACCTGGAAATTGACGTCGGCATCCAGCAGCGCCATCCGCACGTCGCGGAGGGTGTCGCTGACATTGGCCTCCGAGATCCTGCCCAGGCCCCGCAGGTCGCGGAACACGCCCTGCAGGCGGCCGCTCAACGAATCAAACATGGTGGCAGGCTAGGGAACCCCGGGCCTGCTGCAAGCATCGCGGATGCGCCGCCGTTGAATGATTCGGAATCGTTGCCATACCGGCCGGAATTCGATATTTCCCTGCCGGCTCCTGATTCACGAAAACTTCAGCTTCCATCCTATCATGGCACTCCGACTGGGCGACATCGCACCTGACTTCACCGCCGAAACCACCGAGGGCGTGATCCGCTTCCACGAGTGGCTTGGCGATTCGTGGGGCATCCTGTTCTCGCATCCCGCCGACTACACGCCGGTGTGCACCACCGAGCTGGGGGCGACGGCCAGGCTCCGGGAGGAGTTCGCCCGCCGGAATGTGAAGGTGGCCGCGGTCAGTGTGGATCCGCTGGAGGCCCACCAGGGCTGGATTCGCGACATCAACGAAACGCAGGGCACGACGGTGAACTTCCCGATCATCGCCGATCCCGCGCGCACCGTGGCGACCCTGTACGACATGATCCATCCCAACGCCGACGACAAGGCGACGGTTCGCTCGGTCTTCGTCATCGGACCCGACCGGAAGATCAAGCTGACGCTGACCTACCCGGCGTCCACAGGACGGAATTTCCTGGAACTCCTGCGGGTGGTGGACTCGCTGCAACTGACCTCCAAGTATCGGGTGGCCACGCCGGCGGACTGGAAGGACGGCGAGGATTGCATCATCACGCCTGCGGTTCCCGATGCGGAGGCCGAGACCCTGTTTCCCAGGGGAATCCGACGCGTTAAGCCCTATTTGCGCTACACGCCCCAACCGAACCGCTGATCCAGGGTCTGGCCGATGGGAGTGGGGGATGGCCGGGCCGGGTGGGGACCCGCCGCCGGGCACCCCTCCCGTTGTGGTTTGGTCAATCGTTGGCCCCGATCAAGGCTCCCGGATTTCCCCGCCCGCCAGGTCACACACTCCCCGCGAGGTCGTAAAACTTCGCCAGGGTTTCTCATGGCGCGCGTTCGGTGCGCGCGCGACGGTGTGGCCATGGAAAAGCCGGTTCCCCGCCACCTCCCCCTTTCAGCCCCTCGCCGGGCGGAGGCCGCCCTGTGAACTTCGTCCCCCTGAATCTCACCGTGCGCATCGGCTGCCGGATCGTGTATGAGACCACGGTGCCAACCCCGATCCTGTTTGTCCTGCGACCGCGGTTTGATGAACGCCAGATGGTGTGCTCCGAAAAGCTGAGCTTCGGTTACGGCCTGCCCGCCTATGAGTTTCAGGATGCGCTCGGCAACCTGATCCACCGTGCGATGTTGGTGCCGGGCTCGAATGAGATCTGCCACGATGCGCTGGTCGCGGTGTCGTCCCTGCCGGATGCGCAGGGTCAGGGGCGGACGCCCACACCGCTGAACTGGCTGCCGACGGATCTCCTGCGGTACACGCTGCCGAGCCGGTACTGCGACTCCGACAAGCTGCGGGACTTCGCCTGGCGGCAGTTCGGGAACACCCTCCACGGCGCGGAGCGCGTTCAGGCCATTTGTGACTGGCTGCACCGCAACATTGAGTACCGTTTCGCCTCCGGGCGGCCGGACCTTTCGGCGTCCGAGGTGCTGGAACGGCGCTACGGGGTGTGTCGTGACTTTGCCCACTGCGCCATTGCGCTGTGCCGCGCGTTCAACCTGCCTGCGCGTTACGTGACCGGGCACCTGCCGGACATCGGCTTCACCGACCCGGGCACGCCGATGGATTTCCACGCCTATTTCGAGGTCTATCTCGATGGCTCGTGGTTCAATTTCGATGCGCGTTTCAATGTGCCCCGGATCGGCCGGATCAAGGTCGCCCATGGTCTGGATGCCGTGGACGGCGCGCTCTCCACCATCTATGGCGAAGCCAAGCTCGCGTACTTCGAGGTCTGGGCCTACCAGGTGAACCCGATGGAAGTTTCCGTGGGGGATCCGGTGGATCTTTCCAAGCGCCTCGATGGCACCACGGCCGTCCGAATGAACTGAGCTACGGACCTCCGTTGGAATCCTTGATGACCAACCAGGTGGCGCTTCGGGGGGCCATTTCCAGCGGAATCGTCGCGACGCCCCTCGCATCCAGGGAGTACAGTGCCGGAGCATCCTCCTCCCGGCGGATGGATGCCTTCCCGGTGAGACCGGTGTAGTAGAGCGGCAGATCGAGGGTCCGGGTCACCGGGGTGTCGAGCGGATTGTACACCATCGCCAGACCGCGCTCGGCGAGGCCGGGATTGACGTGCAGCATGCAGTCAATGTCCCGGCCGTCGGGACGTCGGACGTGGATGATGTCGGAATTGAGAATGTCACGGTGCCGCTTGTAGAAGGCGGTCCAATGACGCACGAGGTCGCGTGTTTCCCCGGTGTCAAAAAGCCGCGGCCCCCGGTAGCACGCGATCACCCCGCTGCCGAAATTCTGGGCCAGGTGGGCGCCATAGGCGTCCAGATGCCGGGACAGCGGCTCGATCGTCGCCGCCGGACCCCCGCCATGATATTCGGTCAGCGGCAGCATCATCCAGCCCATGCTCGGGGTCTTGTGCCAGGTGCCGTCGTAGATGTTCTGCCGGCCGATGACAATCTGCAGTTCGCGGGGCAGGCTCCAGTTTTCCTCCCGGTATCCCATCGGACACTTGTTGCTGCCCTCAAAAAAATACCATTCGGGTGAATTGATGTAGATCCTCCGCTCCAGGCAGGCCCTGTAGAATTCGCGTTGCCGTGCCCACTGCACCCAGATCGAGTCCTCCACGCCGCGATGATGGCGGTGGGACCTCGATTCGCAGGCATAGCCGTGATACGGACCATCCGTTTCGATGACGTCCATTCCCGTGGCGTCCATGAATCGGTACAGCTTCTCGAAATAGGCGTCGGTGTAGCCCGAGCCCAGGCAGAGGCTGCCATCCGGCTTGTGGGTCGCCGGGTCAATGGCGTCGTGATCCGGGCCCTTGGAGGCGGTGGTGCACAGCAGGACGTAACCTCCGATCTTGATGCCGCGGCTGTGGGCGTAGTCGAAATCGGCCCGGATGCGGGCGATGTATTCCGGGTCCTCGCTCTCCATGTCGAATCCGCTCCAGAACGTGAGAATGACCATTTCGAATCCGACCGCGACACATTGATCCACGCCGCGCCGGATGGACTCGGAATCGGAGTTGCGCAGATGCAGGAAGATCGGGTTCTCGGTGACCTGGGGCGTCAGGGTCCGGTACATCCGCCGGTGGGCCAGTCCGGTGCGTTCCCGGTCGTCGTCTTCGAGGAGGAGTTCATGAACGCGGAAGGACTGAAAGTGGCCGCCAGGCGGGACCCACGCGGACGGGCCGAGGAGGTAGCTGCAGCGCAGCAGATACTCTCTGGAGCGCGGCAGGAAGCGGGCGTCCCCGGGATTGGTGGCCACGAAGGTGGGCCAGTCCGGATCCGCGACCCAGTCCACCCTGGAGGGCAGGCTTTCGTCGCAGTCCACCAGCAGGCGGTCCCGCTGGTCGGGCGTCACGGCGAGCACCTCCGCCTCCAGGGCGTTCACGGTCACCGCATCAGGGCCGGCGTTCGACACGGTCACCCATTTGGCGAGAAGGGGCAGTCCGTCGTACATCTCGTAGTGGACGGCGACGGTGACGCCCTGCAATTCCCCCACATCCTCTGGAGCCTGAAAGTCGAGCGTCAGGCGCGTTCCCTTCGGCGGCCAGGCTGCAGGGGTGGCACCATAGCGTGGCTCCCATGGATAGCGCGCCTCGATGGCGCCAAGGCGATGTCCGGAAAACCGGAAGGCGTTGGTGCCGGCGGTCAGCGAGGGGAGCCAGGCGGGCGAAAGATAGCTGTGGTCGGGCTGCCCCTCGAGCCCACCGACTGCCCATCGGCGGCCGTTCAAGGTCACGATGGCCTCCGGGCGGATCGCGCGCACGTACTCCGCTCCGGAGGTCAGGTTGCGAAGGCTGATGGTTGCCAGGTTGGGGGCGGTCTTGAAAGTCCGTTGGATCAGCCCGTTGGCCAGGGTGAGCTGTCCGCCGTCCGCGCTCCGGGTCACCGCGGACGGGGTGGTCACCGGATGCACCAGCCAGTCAGCGGCCCGGACGGCTTCGGGCATCCAGGCGGGCAGGAACAGGAGCGGCGTGAAGCGGAGGCTTCTTGGGATGCAGTGAACGAGGCGCATTTCAGGAGCAAGCCGGCGGAACGCCAGCGTCCGCAGCGGACTGGGAGCGGGAGACCGCTATTCACGTGACGGACTTCCAAGGCTAACGAGCCAAAGAGCCTGGCAGTTTGTCCATCCCCGGGAGATCTTGATCGGGGCCTTCCCGATGCCGAACCCAACCCGCCGCGGCCTTGGCGAATGAGGAATGCGAAACGACCTCGCCAACTCACCCCCGCTCCAGCCGATGATCATCAGTCTGCGTCCGCCACGCTGAAATCGGGTCGTCGTCAGGCTTCCCCGCCTGCGTTGGGTCCGTTCGACAGCCAATCCCGCCGATTTCGCATCAGCGATGCTCCACTAAACATTTGGTTCGCGGCAGAGGCGCGGCGGCAGCCAATGTGAGGGAATACCTCCTCAATGCTCTCGAACGCGTTTCTGGTGGAAAATTCATGCCGACCGACGATCGAACCGAGTCGTTCTGGGTTTTGAATCTCAGGAACAATTCGACCAAACGGGTTGGAGCGGTGTCGCAGCTCGCCGGGACAGGCAGCCGGTGGTACACTTCGCCGAATTTGCCCTACGGCTGCACGTCGCCCACCACGGAGCATGAGGCCGCATTCGTCCTCTTCTACTTTGACAACGAGCGATTTGCCCGACTGGGAAGAACCATTGTCGTTGAACACAAATTCCCCCACCACGTTCACCGGGTCCGCGATCGGGCTGAAACCACTTCCCAGAATCAGCCCACTTCCGGTTCGAAAGGGCATCGCTTCTGGATGAGTTGGGCGGAGACGAAGGGGTCAGGGATGGACGCACGGAGAGTGAGTAAATTGCTGCGGGGTGACGTTGGAATTGTCGCGACTTAATTCCACGGATTCTCGAGAATATCCGGCGCTACGGACTCCAGGGCCTCCCGTGCATAGTCGTGCATCATGATTCCGCGGCTGTAGAGCAGGCGCCGCAGGGCGGGAGCCGCGGGCCGGCCGGCCGGCCCCAGCTCGCCCAGTAAACGAACGATTTCGTAACGTCCGAAAACGGAGGTCGGGGATAAATAATTGCTCAGGAGGCTGAAGGGCTCCGGCGAGGCGGGATCGATGCGCCATGCGGAGGTGGCCGCCATGGTTTGCAGACGGGCGTTGTTGGTCATTGTTGCCAGCCTCCCCAAGGCGGGCAGGGCGTCGCGGGCGAATTCTCCGCGTCGACCCAGTTCCCAGGCCACGCCGAAGGGATCCCCCGTGCTGGACAGTTCCAAACGCAGCACCAGTTCTTCAGTCCAGCGCGGATCAGCCGGTTCGAGGCGCCCCAGCCCGATGAGTGCGTAGTCTCCGGAGGCGTCGTTGGTTTGGCTTAGGCGGAGCAGGAGGGGTTTCGCCGAACGGGCGTCCGGTCCTAAGTCGCTTAGCGCACCGATCAGGATGAGAATGTCGAGGTCATTGCTCCTTGACGATAATTTGGTCTCCAAGGCGAACCGCAAGGCGTCCGCTGAGCCGGTGCGGTCGCCCGGGAGCCGGGCAAGGCTGCGGGCGGCGCGCATCCGCACTGCCAGGCTGGAGTCGTGGAGGGCGTTGGTGAGCAGCGGGAAATTCAGGTGCGCCGAGGTGATGTCCCTCCCGAGCGCCTCGGCCGCGATGGCGCGAAAGTTGGAATCGGGATCCACCATGATTCCGCGCAGGGCCTCGGCCGCCTTGGGATGCCCTGGCAGGCAATGCTTCAATGCCCAAAGACAAGCCAGGCGGTGATGGGGATCGGGGTCCGCCAAACCGGCGACCAACAGTTCGGTCACCCCCGAAGTCCCACGCGTAATCCGTCCCAGGGCGCCAAGGCTCGCCCTGCGAACCTCCGGATTCGGGTCTCGAAGCGCTACCTTCAGGTTTGGCACCGCAGCAGAGGCCGGAGGCCCGATCAGTCCCAGGCCACGGGCGCAATTGGCCCGGTAGCCCGCCCGGTTAACCGG
Organism: Verrucomicrobiia bacterium; assembly: GCA_019634635.1. Taxonomy (NCBI): domain Bacteria; kingdom Pseudomonadati; phylum Verrucomicrobiota; class Verrucomicrobiia; species Verrucomicrobiia bacterium. The sequence goes on along the minus strand of JAHCBB010000015.1, from coordinate 4,518 downwards.
CAAGGAGAAATAGCGCTGCCATTGCCCCAGTTTGAAGTAGAGGGCGTGCCACTGGTCGTAGATCCAATGGTCATGCTTCTGCAGCCCGCTGGTCAAAACGGGAACCACCTCCGGGCCTGCCGAAAACAGGAACTCTTCTGCCGATACTTCGGCACCTTCGAGGTCGTGGTAACTCAAACGTCCGATCCAATATTCGGCCGACTGACCGTTCCAGCGGAGAACCGAAGGTCGGCTCTGATGGCGCGCCAGGAGCCACCAGCCTAGAGTGCCCAACATGGCCAGGAGGAGGAACAGGGACCATCGCCTATGGTTCATGTTTCTTAGAATTTGGTGTTGGCGTTTTTGCTCCGCCCGGACAATTGGGAATTCCCCAGCCAACTGCGGCGCGCTTGGCAACAAAAGTTTAAAACAAAGCAGAGGTAAAGCCGGTTCTTCCCCGGCTCGCTCCGACCCAGAACCTAGCCGGGGTGCAGCATGCTGGAAGCCCTGAAGAACTGGGTGAAAGGAGGACGCTGGTATAGCCTGATGGACAAGGTGAGTGATCCCACTCACCCGCAACTGGGAGCCTGGCAAGTGATCCGCAATGACGGAGCGCCGGGTGTGGACCAGCGAAGCTGCAAGCAACTGGAAGAGGAGCTGCATGCGGAGATGACCCTGCTGGTGTGACGGCTGCGCGAGGGAATCTGCCAGCCCCAGGCGGTGAAGCGCGTTTGGATTGAGAAGCCCGGAAGGCCTGAGAAGCGCCCGTTGGGGATCCCGACGGTGCGGGACCGGGCGGTCCAGGCGACTCTGAGTAACGTGCTGGAACCGATCTTTGATGCGCGGTTTGCGGAGCACTCCGATCGGTTTCGGCCCGGACGGGGAGCCCCCAGGCCCGGACCGTCTTTTCGAGGCAATCCTAGACAAGGGAACGGTCGGGATGCGTCCTTACCGGGACCTGCCGATGCCTGAGGAAAAACTTGAACCGCTCTACGACGCGCACGCCGCAGCGCTGTTCGCGTATGCGCTTCAGTTGACCCGCTCGGAGACCGAGGCGCGGGACGTGCTGCAGGAGGTCTTCATGCGGCTGGCCCGGCGGGAGATCCTGCCTGCGGATCTCCGCGACGCCCGGGCCTTTCTCCTTCGCATGACGCACCATGTGGTGGTGGACACCGTGCGGCGGCGGGACTCCCGCCGCCGGACGGAGGACGCCATGGCCACGGAGCCAGTTGCGCTGTTTGCTCCGACCATTGATCCGGACGAAGCCGCCTTCCGCGAGGCGCTCGCCAACGCCCTGCGGGAGCTGCCGCCCGACCAGCGGGCCGTGGTGCACCTCAAGCTCTGGGAGGGCCTGACTTTCGAGCAGATCGCCACCCTGCTGGATCTGTCCCCCAATACGGCGGCGAGCCGCTTCCGCTACGGAATAGACAAACTGCGGACGCTGCTGCGTCCTCTTTACCAGGAAATCCGATGAACCGTCCCTCCTCCGCCGATCCTGCTGCCGACCGCCTGGAGGAGCGGATGGCGGCCCAGCCCTGGCGGACTCCACCAGCGGAACTGAAGGCTCGGATCCTTGGCGCCGTCTCCACGCCGGCTTCCGCGCCAGCCCGAACGACGCTCCGGTCCTGGCGATGGTCGGAATTGTTCTGGCCTGGTCCCTGGGCCTGGGGTGCGGTGGTGGTACTCTGGGTTGCCGTCATGGCCTTTGGATTCGGCGCCGAGCGAACCGCCCGGCGGGGAACCTCCCTGGCGAAACGGGACATCCGGTCGCACGCACCGGCGTGGATGGACTGGCGCGAGCAGCAGGCGCTGATCACCGCACTTCTGGAGGAGGAGCCCGCAACCCAGCGGCCGCCCGCAGCGCTCCGCCCCCGCAGCGCCCTCCCGGCGCCGCGTCTGGGCGGGCGACGTCCAGGCGTTTCTTCGCGATCCCACGCGCTGATTCTCTCATGAAGCCAGACTCACCTCTCCTCCGGCCCCTTTGGTTCCGCATGCTGCGTGGCCTGTTCTTCACAGGAATCCTGGTCGTCACGCTCGGTGCACTGGCCTGGGCCTTCGAGAACTGGCGCGGCGAACGTGCCTGGCAGGCCAAGGTCCGCGAGTACGCCGCCAAGGGCGATCCCCTTGATGCCCCCCTCGGCGGAACCGCAAGCGTGCCGGCGGACCAGGATGTGTTCGCGACGCCGCTCCTGCGCCCGTTGCGGGAGTACGACGTGGTGGGCCAGGAGATTCGTTGGCGCGACACAAACGGGGTGGCCCGCGTGGACGCCATGACGCTGCCCCGGTTGAACACGGACAATATGGAGTTGACCGATGGTCGAACGCCGCTCGCCTCGTGGCAGGAGGCTCTTCGCGAAACGGGACAGTTTCCACTGCCCGCAACGCCGGGCACTCCGGCATCCGATGTCCTCATCGCACTGGATCGTTGGAAGGCGGAACTGGAGGAGCTCGAAGCCGCCTCGCACCGTCCGATGGCACGCTTCCGAACGGGGTCCGAGGGGGATCTCGAGGCCTACCTCAAGTTTCTGGGGCGCGCAAAGTCCTTCAGCGGTCTCCTGCAGCTCCGAAGTGCCGCACGACTGAGCGCCGGGGATTCCAACAGGGCGTTGGCCGACATCGAGTTCAACGAGCGCTGGGCACGCCTCATGGATTCCGAGCCCCTCATGATCAGCCACCTGGTGGCCATTGCCATCGAAACCATCGGGACACGAATGGCCTGGGAGGGCCTGGCGGACCATCGTTGGAATGACGAACAGCTCCAGCGCCTTCAGGCCTTGTTTGCCGCGCGACGTCCGCGGGAGAATCTGGCTCGCGTGCTCCGGGGCGAACTCCGATTTGGATTGAGCTACATGGAATCGTGGTTGGGTGCGGCACCGTCCACCGCCGGTTCCCCGGACACCGATGCAACCCCCGGGCCGGCTCACCCAGCCACGCGGCTTCCCAGGGGCTGGGTTCGTCAAAACCAAATTTCCCTCGTTCGCTACCACGAACTGCTGGCCGCGCGCTGCGCCCGGTGGATTGCCGGAGACCTGCCCGACGCACAGATCGGCGAAGGCCCGGTGGAACAATTGAAGCGGGAGGGTCCGGCGATCTACACCACGCTGACTCTCATGCTGGCACCCGCCCTGGAGAGGACCATGGAAAAGGCTGACCGCCTGCTCACCATCTCCCGAATGGCCGAGATTGCCTGCGCCCTGGAGCGCTACCGCCTGGCGAACGGAGGCTATCCCGAAACTCTGGAAGCTCTGAAGCCTACGCTGATGTCCGAGGTGCCGTCCGACCCGTGCACCGGGAAGCCCTTCCAGTACCGCCGCACCGGGGACGCCACTTTCCAATTGTACTCGCTGGGCCTGAACGGCCGCGATGACGGAGGCCGGTTCGTCCGCGACGACACCAGCAACGACTGGGTGTGGCCGGTGGCCGTGCCCATGGACCGCAAGGAGCGGATGTTCTGAACCGGTTTCGGACGAAGGACACACGGCAACCCGCATCTTCCCGCGACACTCGTTGCCGCGGTCTGGGGTGCGGCCTATTTCCCAATGGCGGTCATCGCCGTCACCGCCACGGATCAGCTGGCAGCCGCCTTGCCTTACATCGTCCTGCCCGCGGTGGCCCGGGCACTTCCGGGCTACGGACTCGATGTCGCCGGTTTGGCCCTGGTCTGGGGTGCCCTGTACGCGGTGGAGACATTCACGTCGCGGGTCCCGCTCCTGGGCTGGATTCTGGCCGGCCCCAGCACGCTGTATGGCCTCATACTTCTGGCCCGCTGGATCGGCCTCAGCTACTGCGCCCGGCGCCACCGCATCGGATGGGAGTAACCGGGTTCGTTGACCAAGGTGTTCCGGGTCTCGTCGGTGTCACAGGGCGGATCGGTGATCACCAAATTTTGGGGATACGCGAAACTCCAAGGCGGGTAACCATCGCGGCTTCTTCCTGGCCTCTTGGACAAGGGGATGAGGGGGAGCATCGAGCATGTCAAGACGCGGAAAGAAAAGTCCGGCCGAGGACCTCATGGAAATCGTGGCGATGCTGCCTTGGTGGGCTGGCGTCGCGCTGGCGCTGTTGAGCTACCTCTTGATGCACCGTATCGCCAACCGGGAGTTGATCGCCACTCCGCAACTGGGGGAGGTGGGGACGATTGTCTCACATCAGGTGCCGCCATCACAGTGCCGGACGGATGCCATGGTTGTGCGCACCCGTAAGGCGCGCAAAGCTCGGCGCCCACGGCGCGGATCCGGGTGAGGGTGAACCGGCCTTGGGGCCAGGGGGCCGCGCGGTCGGCAACGATCAGCGGGGCGTGACTGTTTCCTTGCTACCTGCCCATCATTTGGGCGTGTCGGATGGATCTCCTGAAGCCCTTTCCTTGTTTTCCAACCTGAGTGACAGGCCAAACAAAACACCGCCAAGGCCAATCGCCGACCCACCCGCGCCGATTGTTTGAATGACGGACTTCCCCCCTTCCATAACCTGGAGGATGATTTGTACTGCACCCACAACGAGTAACACCATGGCGATGATTCTGATGACTTTGTATCTTTT